>NZ_JADDIL010000051.1:0-72270 GCF_020826795.1 Microtetraspora sp. AC03309
CGCGAGCGGAGCCGACGCGGGAGAGAGAACGCGGGGAAGGGAACGCGGGGAAGGGAACGCGGGAGAAGAGGACGCGGGAGAGAGACGGAGAGCGGCGACCCGGACCGGGCTCTGGCGACGCAAGGCAGCGGTCCGGGAGACAAGGCAGGCGGCGGGCCGGGAGAGAAGGTGGGCGGCGGGGCGAAGGCGGGCGGTGCACGTCGACGAAGGGCTGCGGCCAAATGTGGCGCGGCGGAGCAAAGAAGATCTGCAGGGCGGGCGGCGGGAGCGGCAGGCGCACGACAGCGGCCGCGGCCTCGTCGGCAAGCGGCAGCAGATCGGCCCGAACGTGAAGCTTATGGTGCCCAAGACACGGACGGGGATCGCGGTGCGCAAAGCCGTCGCCCGGCTGCCGCTGCTGCGTGCCGCGGCCGCGGTCGAGCGGCGCTACCGGACGCAGGCGCCGACGCTGCCGCAGTACGCCCCAGCGCACGATCATTCCGCGTGACGGGTGCCGCGGCGCAGCCGCCCGACAGCGGGGTGAGGAGGATCCGCGACGGCTGACCACACCGCTTACGGATCAGGCGCCGAATTCCGTGCGGCAGGCGTCGAGGCCGTGGATCTCGACGGGCACGGGGGAGACGAAGTCCTCCCGGAAAAGCCGGAACCGCTGATCGGCGATCCGCCGGCCGCGTACGGCGACATAAGCGAACCCGTTGGGCCGGTAGCCGAGTTTGCGCGTGACGGTGAGTGACGCCTCGTTGCCGGTCAACGCCGAGCTGGTCGCGCTCTCCGCCCCGAGTCCCGCGAAGGCCAGATGCAGTACGGCGGCGCGCATCTCGGTGCCGATGCCCTTGCCCTGGTACGCCATGCCGATCCAGGAACCGGTGCTGACCTCACGGGTCGTCGCGAAGTCGGTCGCTCTCAGCCCTTGGGTGCCGACGACCTTTCCCTCATGGACGACCACGAAGTTGCAGCGCCAGTTGTCGGGCGTCCAGTTCGCCAGACAGGCGAGCTGGTGCCGGATCACCTGTGCGGGCAGTTCATCGGTCGGCCGGTCGGTCCAAGGGACCAGGAACGGCATGAATCCGGGGTCGTGTACTCCTTCGATGGCGCGGTCCGCGAGTTGGTCCAGGTCATCGCGGGTAGGCAGTCGGAGTTCGAGGCGAGGTGTCGTCAGGCGGAGATCAATGAGCGGCCAGTGGCGCATGCCCCGGGATTGTTCCGGAAAGTGGACATGACGGCACCCGAATTTCTTTCTATCGTTGCTCTCTGGATGCCGAGCGCACCGTCGTACCTCCGAGGACCGATGTGACCACGAGCAGCACGCCGTCACCGTTCGCGGCGGGGGAGACCTCGCTCATCGTCAAGATGCCCGAGGCGGAACCGATCGTCAGCCGCTGGCGCGAGCGCTTCGACCCCTCGGCGGCGTACGGCGTGCCCGCCCACGTCACGATCCTCTACCCGTTCCTGGAGCACGCCCGGATCGACGGGCGGGTCGTGACGGAGCTGCGGGAGCTGTTCGCCGCTCACCCGTCGTTCGAGGCGCGGTTCGTCCGTTGCGGGCGCTTCCCCGGCATCCTGTACCTCGTTCCCGAGCCGGAGAGGCGGTTCATCGCTCTCACCGAGGCCGTCGTGGCGCGCTGGCCGGAGGCCCCGCCGTACCGGGGGCAGTTCGACGAGGTGATCCCGCACCTGACCGTCGCCGACGGCGACGACCTCGACGCGATCGAGGCGGAGATCGCCGCCCGGCTCCCGGTCGTCGCGCGGGCCCGCTCCGTGTCGCTGGAGGTCTTCGACGGGGAGACGTGGCACCGGCACGCCGTGTTCCCACTGCGCTGACGCGGCACCCCGTAGGTCACGGCGTGGCCCGCCGATAGCGGTCGGCCAGGTCGCGGAGATGGGCGACGAGCTCGGGCGGTTCCGTGACGCTGAAGTCGAATCCCAGCATGCCCAGATAGACGGCGAGGGTTTCGAGGGAGTCGGATCCGGTGTCGAGTACGCAGGTCCGCTCGTCCACCGCCTCGACCGTGCCGACGGCCTCCCAGACGCGTTCGGCCACGGTCTCGGCGGGGGCGTGCACGACGACCCTGGCGCGGTACCGCCACGCCGCGCTGGAGACCCGCCGCGAGACGTAGGCGGCGACGTCCTCCTCCGGCAGCTCCCGGGGAGCGAACCGGGGCCCGGTCGGGGTACGCGGCTCGATCCGGTCGACGCGGAAGGTCCGCCAGTCCTGCCGGTCGATGTCCCACGCCACCAGGTACCAGCGGCGGCCCCAGTTCACCAGCCGGTGCGGTTCGACGGTGCGGGGGCTCGCCGTGCCGTGATGGTCCCGGTAGTCGAAGCGCAGCCGCTCGTGGTCGCGGCAGGCCCCGGCCAGCAGGGTCAGTGTGTTCGGATCGACGCGGGGACTCGTGTCGCCCCACCGGACCGGGACGGTGTACGACTGCAACGCGTTCACTCTGCGGCGCAGCCGGGAGGGCAGCACCTGCTCCAGCTTCGCGAGCGCGCGGAGCGAGGTCTCCTCGATGCCGGAGATGCCTCCTCCCGCGGCCGTGCGCAGACCGACGGCCACCGCGACGGCCTCCTCGTCGTCGAGCAGCAGGGGCGGCAGCGCCGCGCCCGCGCCGAGCCGGTAACCGCCGATCGCGCCGCGGGTCGCGTGCACGGGGTAGCCGAGGGTGCGCAGGCGCTCGATGTCGTTACGGACGGTTCTCGTGCTCACCGACAACCGTTCGGCCAGCTCCGAGCCGCTCCAGTCGCGGGGGGTCTGCAACAGTGACAGGAGGCGCAGCAGCCGCGCCGAGGTTTCCAGCATGCCATCCAGTCTGCCGGTTCAATAGGAACGAAGTCTTCCTATTGGCTGTCTAGTGTTCACGGCATGGCAGAGAACAGCGAGATCCGCCCCTTCCGCGTCGACATCCCCGAGGCCGACCTGGACGACCTGCGGGACCGGCTGGCCCACACCCGTCTCACGGGCGAGCTGCCCGGCGCGGGCTGGGACTACGGGGTTCCCGTCGACTTCGTCACGAGGCTCCTGGCGTACTGGCGGACCGGTTACGACTGGCGCGCCTGGGAGGCGAGGATCAACGCGTACCCGCAGTTCACGACCGAGATCGACGGGCAGAACATCCACTTCCTGCACGTACGGTCGCCGGAGCCGGACGCCACCCCACTGGTCCTGACCCACGGCTGGCCGGGCTCGATCGTGGAGTATCTCGACGTGATCGGCCCGCTCACCGATCCCCGGGCGCACGGCGGCGATCCGGCCGACGCGTTCCACCTGGTCATCCCCTCGCTGCCGGGCTTCGCGTTCTCCGGCCCGACGCGGGAGAGGGGCTGGAACCGGTACCGCGTCGCCCGCGCCTGGGCCGAGCTGATGCGCCGCCTCGGTTACGACCGGTACGGCACGGCAGGCAACGACGGCGGCTCCTTCGTCTCTCCCGAGGTCGGCAGGGTCGCTCCCGAGCACGTGATCGGGGTGCATGTCACGCAGCTGTTCTCGTTCCCCTCGGGAGACCCGGCCGAGTTCGAGGACATGAGCGAGGAGGACCTGGGCAAGGTGCGCTTCCTGCAGTGGTTCTGGGACACCATGGGCGCCTTCAACAAGGTCCAGTCGCAGGCGCCGCAAATCCGCCGCTTCGCCGAGCGCGACCACAAGAACATCGTGTCCTGGAACACCTACGACAGCGGCGGGCACTACGCCGCGCACCAGGTGCCCGGTCTCCTCGTCGAGGACATCCGCGGCTTCTTCCGGGAGCTCTCGTGACGAGCGTGCTCGGCAGGCGGGCGCTCAACCGCGCGACCCTGGAACGGCAGCTCCTGCTGCGCCGCCACGACCTTCCGGTGACCGGCGTGGTCGAGCATCTCGTCGGCATGCAGGCGCAGACCACGCACAGCTGGTACACCGGGCTGTGGTCGCGGATCGAGGGATTCCGGCCCGAGCACGCCTCCGACCTGCTCGCCGGCCGAGAGCTCGTGCGTGTCGCGCTCATGCGGTCGACGATCCACCTGGTCACCGCCGGCGACTGCCTGGCGCTGCGGCCCGTGGTGCAGCCCGCCATGGACCGCGACCTGTACGCCAACAGCACCATGCGGCCGGCCCCCGGCCTGGACGTCGCCACGGTGGTGGCCGCCGCGCGGGAACTCCTCGACGAGCGGCCGCGCACCACCGCCGAGCTGGGCGCGCTGCTCCACGAACGGTTCCCGAAGGGGCGGCCCACCCCGCTCGCCTATGCCGTACGGAACCTCGCTCCGCTCGTCCAGGTGCCGCCCAGGGGGATCTGGGGAGCGAGCGGGCAGGCCCGGCACGCGACCGCGGAGACCTGGCTGGGCCGGCCGCTCGACCCCGCTCCGTCCGTCGAGAGGACGATCCTCCGCTACCTGGGGGCGTTCGGGCCGGCCACGGTCAAGGACGTCCAGACCTGGTCCGGGCTGACCCGCCTCGGTGAGGTGATCGACGGCCTCCGGCCCCGGCTGGTCACGTTCCGCGACGAGCGGGGCCAGGAGTTGTACGACCTGCCGGACGCTCCCCGCCCCGGCGAGGACGTGCCGGCGCCGCCGCGCTTCCTGTACGACTTCGACAACCTCCTGCTGTCACACGCCGACCGGAGCCGCGTCCTCACCGAGGCGTGCGCCAGGACGCGCTCGCACGTCAAGAACGGCTTCGTCCCCGGCACCGTGCTGCTCGACGGGTTCACCGCCGCGAACTGGAAGATCAGCCGGGGCAAGGAGGGAGCCGTCCTCGACATCTGGCCGTTCGCCGCGCTGTCGCGGCGGGACGCCGAGGCGGTCGCGGAGGAGGGTGCCCGGCTGCTCGGCTTCGCCGCCGACGCCCGGGCGCACGACGTCCGGATCCTGCCCCCGCTCGGTGAATGACCCGGGTCAGGGCTTGCGCCCCACCGCGCAGAACTCGTCCACCTCCCGGCCGGGGTTCAGCGCGACGGCGGGCCGCCAGTACGGGCACGAGACGACGCCGGGTGCGACGAGTTCCAAGCCGTCGAAGAAGCTCGTGATCTGCTCCGGGGTGCGCAGGTTGTACGCCACGGACCCGGCCGAGTTCCAGATCGCGATGGCTTCGTCGAACTCCTTGCCCTTGACCACGTTGGTGCCGTCGGCGATCGCCAGGTGGCTGCCCGAGGGCAGGGCGGCCAGCAGGCGGCCGGTGATCGACCGGGCCTCGGAGAGGTCGCCGACGTGCCCCAGGATGTTCATCAGCATCAGCCCGACCGGGCGGGTGAGGTCCAGGGTTTCCCCGGCAGCCGCCAAGATCTTGTCCGGATCGTGCAGATCGGCGTCGATGAACTCGGTGCCGCCCTCGGTGTGGCCCACGAGGAGGGCTCGGGCGTGCGCCAGCACCAGCGGGTCGTTGTCCACGTAGACGACCCTGGAGTCCGGGGCCACCCGCTGGGCGACCTCGTGGGTGTTGTCGCGGGTGGGCAGGCCGGTGCCGATGTCAAGGAACTGGCGGATGCCCGCCTCCTGGGCCATGTACTCGACGGCACGGGTCAGGAAGCCGCGGGAGGCCCGCGCGATGTCCACTATTTCGGGGAAGATCCCGCAGAACTGGTCGCCGATCTCGCGGTCCACGGCGTAGTTGTCCTTGCCGCCCAGCCAGTAGTTCCAGATGCGCGCCGAATGGGCCGTCGTGGTGTCGATGCCGTTGGACGGCACCTGGCCGGGGACGTTGGGGGAGGGGTCAGGCACAGGCGGCCCTTTCTGTTGCGCGCGCCTTTCTGTTGCGCGCGGAGCTGGATGATCACATCCTGCCGGTACGTCCCGATATATGGGGGCGATTCCCGCGAGCGGTTAGCCTGCAAGTCACCCCCGACGATCCGGAGACGAGGTGCCATGGGCGTCGCTGAGCAGGCGGACGGTGTGAACGGCGCGGACGGCTGGCCGGACCTGGTCCGCCGGGCGACGGAGCTCGTCCGCGCCGCCGGTACGGATGGCCGCCCCGCCGTACTCGGGATCACCGGAAAGCCGGGAGCGGGCAAGTCGACGCTCGCCGCCGCGCTCACCGCGGCCCTGAACGCCGAGCGGCCGGGCGTCGCGGTGCTCGCCCCCATGGACGGGTTCCACCTGAGCAATGAGGTGCTCACCGGCCTGGGACTCCGCGATCGCAAGGGCGCGCCGGAGACGTTCGACGCCTGGGGATACGTCGCCCTCCTGGAGCGGATCAAAGGCGGGCGGGAGCCCGTCGTGTACGCGCCGACGTTCGACCGGGCGATCGAGGAGCCGGTCGCCGGGGCGGTCCCCGTCCCCCGGGACGCCGCCCTGGTGATCACGGAGGGCAACTACCTGCTGCTGGACGAGGAGCCATGGAGTCTGGTCCGCGCGCTCCTCGACGAGGTCTGGTACGCGGAGGTCGCGGACACGCTCCGGCTGGACCGGTTGACCGCCAGGCACGCGGCCTTCGGCAAGCCACCGGAGCAGGCTCGGGCGTGGGCCACCGGCAGCGACGAGCGCAACGCCGCGCTGGTCGGGCCCACTGCCGACCGCGCTGACCTGCGCGTACGCTTGGACGGCTGGTCGCCGGGACGGCTTGGCCGCGCTACAGGACGTAGTGGACAATAGGCGAGATGTCGGGCGCCCCGTTGATCATCTCTCCTTGATCGACACGCGCGTGCCGGCAGGACGGCGCGGTGGGCGTGACGTGATGGTGGGAGAGGGAGGCGCGACGTGGCGAGGAAGGCACCGGACGAGGACGTCAGCGAGAAGGACCTGGAGGTCGGCCGCCCCAAGGAGTGGGCCGCCGGGATCCCGGCGGTGGCGAAGTCGCTGCGCATGTCCTACGACCAGATGGGCGCCGGACGCACGTTCCTCACCCTGGTCAGGGTCAACCAGAAGCACGGCTTCGACTGCCCGGGATGCGCCTGGCCGGAGGGCGAGCACCGCAGCCCGGCGGAGTTCTGCGAGAACGGCGCGAAGGCGGTGGCCGAGGAGGCCACGACCCGCCGGGTCACCCGCGAGTTCTTCGCCGCCCACTCCGTGGAGGAGCTGGCCGGCCGTACGGACTACTGGCTGGGCCAGCAGGGGCGGCTCGCCGAGCCGATGCACAAGCCGGCGGGGTCGGACCACTACGTGCCGGTGAACTGGGACGACGCGTTCGCCATCGTCGCGCGCGAACTGCGGGCGCTGGCCGGCCCGGACGAGGCCCTGTTCTACACCTCCGGCCGCACCTCGAACGAGGCCGCGTTCGTCTACCAGCTGCTGGTCCGCAGGTTCGGTACGAACAACCTGCCCGACTGCTCCAACATGTGCCACGAGTCCAGCGGCTCCGCGCTCAACGAGACCCTGGGCATCGGCAAGGGCACGGTGTCGCTCGAGGACCTGCACCGCGCCGACCTCGTCTTCGTGGTCGGGCAGAACCCCGGCACGAACCATCCCCGCATGTTGTCGGCCCTGGAGAAGGCCAAGCGGAACGGCGCGCGGATCATCGCGGTGAACCCGCTGCCCGAGGCCGGGCTCCTGCGCTTCAAGAACCCGCAGCGCGTGTCCGGGATGGTCGGGCGCGGCACGACCCTGGCGGACCGCTTCCTGCAGATCCGGCTCAACGGCGACCTCGCGCTCTTCCAGGGGCTGTCCCGGCTGCTGCTCGACGCCGAGGAGGCCGCCCCCGGCACGGTCATCGACAAGCGGTTCGTCGAGGAGCACACCCACGGGTTCGAGGACTGGGCGGCGAGCCTGCGCGACCTCGACTGGGCCGAGGTGGCCGAGGCGACCGGGCTGGACCGGGCCGCGATCGAGGAGACCGCCACGGACGTGCTCGCGGCGAAGTCCGTGATCGTCTGCTGGGCGATGGGCCTCACCCAGCACAAGAACTCGGTGGCCACGATCCGCGAGGTGGTCAACTTCCTCCTGCTGCGCGGCAACGTCGGGCGGCCGGGCGCGGGCGTCTGCCCGGTGCGCGGCCACTCCAACGTCCAGGGCGACCGCACCATGGGCATCTACGAGAAGCCGGGGAAGGCGTTCCTCGACGCGATCAGGGACGAGTTCGGCTTCGAGCCGCCCCGGCACCACGGATACGACACCGTGGAGGCGATCAGGGCGCTGCGCGCCGGGCAGGCCAAGGTGTTCTTCGCGATGGGCGGCAACTTCGTCGCCGCCACGCCCGACACGGAGGTGACCGAGGCCGCGATGCGCGGGGCCAGGCTCACCGTCCAGGTGTCGACCAAGTTGAACCGCTCGCACGCCGTGTGCGGCGAGGAGGCGCTGATCCTGCCCACGCTGGGCCGTACGGAACAGGACGGCGACAGGTTCGTCACCGTCGAGGACTCCATGGGCATGGTCCACGCCTCGCGCGGACGGCTGCGGCCGGCCTCGCCGCACCTGCTTCCGGAGGTGGAGATCGTCTGCCGGCTGGCCCGCGAGCTGTTCGGCCGGGACGACCATGTGCCGTGGGAGGAGTTCGCGGCCGACTACGGCGCGCTCCGCGACCGGATCGAACGGGTGATCCCGGGGTTCGACGACTTCAACGCCCGCGCGCTGGACGGGTTCGCGCTGCCCAACGCGCCGCGCGACGAGCGGCGCTTCCCCACGGCGACCGGCAGGGCCAACTTCACCGTGAACACCCTGGAGGTGCTGCGCGTCCCCGAGGGGCGGCTGCTGCTGCAGACCGTGCGCAGCCACGACCAGTACAACACCACGATCTACGGCATGGACGACCGCTACCGCGGCGTGCGCGGCGGTAGGCGCGTCGTCTTCGCGCACCCGGACGACCTCGCGGAACGCGGCCTGGCCGACGGCGACATGGTGGACCTGACCAGCGAGTGGCCCGACGGCGAACGCCGGGCCGAGGCGTTCCGCGTGATCGCCTACCCGACCGCGCGCGGGTGCTGCGCCGCGTACTTCCCCGAGACCAACGTGCTGGTGCCGTTGGACTCGGTCGCCGAGACCTCGGGCACCCCCACGTCGAAGAGCGTCGTGGTACGGCTCAGCCGGTCGTCACTGTGACCGGGAACGGCGCAGCCCCGCCACGCCGACGGCGGTGCCGGCGAGACCGACGACGATCCCGATCGCGCCGATGAGCCGCGCGGTGCCGTCGGACGCGTCCGATGACGACGCCGCCGCGTCGCTCACGGCGGCGACCGACGGCGCGGCGGCGGACGGGGACGACGCCGTGTGGCCACCGGCCGTGTCGTCGCCCGCGGCGACCAGCTTCAGGGTCGGAGCCGGGTGGTCCGGCTCGGAACCGTCCGCCTTGGCGGGGTCGGCCCACGTCACGACCTCGCCGCCGGAGTAGGTCTGGGCGGTCGGGAACGTCAGCTCGTCCACCTTGGTGGGCAGCGGGCCGACCGACGCCTCGAACTCCTGGAACTGGCCCGGGTCGATCTTCCCGCCGGTCCAGGTGATCTTCAGGACCGACTCGGTGATGGTGTCGCCCGAGTCGGACACCACGGGAGCCGGGAGCTTGCCCTGGGTCACCTTCACGTCCCAGCCCGGAACCGGCCGTACGGACACGAAAGGCAGCGGGTTGTCGGTCGGGAACTCCACCTCGACCTTGGTGGTGGAGGCGTTGTCCCGCTCGTTCGGGACGCGGAACGCGAGCTTGGACCAGGAGCCCTTCACCGCGGTTCCGGGGTTGACGGTCACATGGGCGAGAGCGGGTACGGCGAGGCCCAGCGTGAGGGCGAGGGCACCGGCGGTGACGGCCACGGTGCGGCGAGCTGCGGTGCTCAGTGTCATGGGAGGTTCTCCAGTCGTCTGCGTGATTGCCGGAAGAGCGCGAGCCGCAGGCCGGACGGGACGGGTACCCGGTCCGGGAGGTAGAGGTCGCGGTCGCGCGCGGAACGTCAGAAAACGGGGAAAACCGGTGGGCCGCGCCGTACCACCGCGTGCCTGAGCACCCTGCCGGTCCGGCGGACGGGGACGGCGGCAGTGATCCCGCCGAGCGGGACGACCGGCGCGGGGGGCAGGTTCCCGGCGACCAGCAGGCGAAGCGCGGACGCGCCGAGCCTGCGGAGCAGGGACCACAACGCCGTCTCGCCGCGGGCCAGCCACCACCCGGTGATCAGGGTGGCGGTGAGGTGCGCGACGAGCATGCCGACGTCCACGCCGAGGCGGTGCGTGTGCGGCGGGACCGCGACCGCGTCAGGCGCGGCGCCGAGGCTGAGCAGCAGGTGCAGGAAGAGCTGCGCTCCGGCGAGGAGGCCGGTGATGGTCTCGCGGGACCGCTCGCGCCCGGCCAGTACGGCGGACGCCGCCATGACGGCCGCGCCGCCGAAGGCCAGCGTGCCCGGCGTGGGCCCGGCCCCTCCCGCGAACCTGTGCGCGAACACGCCGAGGCCCACGCAGACGGCCGAGAAGGCGGCGGCGCGGGCGAGACGCAGGGGGAGGCGGGCACGCATGACGCCCAAATGCTCTCACAGGGAACCCTCGGCCCGGCTCCTCCGTGAAGGTTTCATCTCGTACGCGGAAGGGGGCCTGTTTCGCGGTGACGCTCTCGTCCTGAAGGAGATGTACGGACATACTCGGACTCGAGCGGATCTCGTGGCGAGGACACCCTGAGTGGCGAGGAAACCATGACATTTCCCCCTGCACGTCTCCAGGAGCATCCGCGGGAACATCCCGACGTGGGGCCGGGTGTGCTGACCGTGGCCCTGTTCGCCGTCGCGGCCTTCGGCGTGCTCGGTCTGGCCCTGTGGTTCGGCGGCGGCACGCCCCGGCCGGCGATCGAGGGGCTGCCCGCGCCCGACGTGGTGACGATGGTGGGACTCCCGGCCGTCCGCCTGCTCCACGACGTCTGCGCGGTCGCGACGGTGGGAACCCTGCTCGTCTCCCTGTGGGCGCCGGCGGAGCGGGCGGGCCGGATCGCGCGCTCCGCCGGGCCGTGGGCGCTGGGGTGGGCGGCGAGCGCGGCGCTCACCGAGGTCCTCACACTGTCGGACTTCCTGGCCCTGCCCGTCTCCGAGACGCTGAGTTCCGGCGTGCTGCCCACCTTCGTGTTCCACATCCCGCAGGGCCAGGCGTTCACGCTGGTCGGCCTGCTCGCCCTGGTGATCGCCGCCGGCGCCTACCTGCCGCTGGGCACGGGGGCCCGCGCCGGACTGGCCGGTCTGGGGGTCCTCGCCGTGCTGCCTCCGGCCTACGTGGGCCACTCGGCCTCGGCCGCGGACCACAACCTCGCGGTCTCCAGCCTGATGCTGCACATCGCCGCGGTCACGCTGTGGGTCGGCGGCCTGTACGGCCTGGTCACGCGGCTGCGCGGACCGGTGGCCGCGGTGCGGAGGTTCAGCGCCCTCGCCCTCTGCTGCTTCACGGCCGCCGGATTCTCGGGGCTGGTCAACGCCTGGATCCGGGTCGGGGATCCGACCCAGCTCTGGCAGTCCCGGTACGGCCTGCTGGTCCTCGCCAAGATCGCCGCGCTGGCCGCGCTCGGCTGGTTCGGATGGCGGCACCGTCGCCGGACCATCGTGGCGCTGGAGAGCGGTGGCGGCTCCCGGCCCTTCCTCCGGCTGGCGACGGGCGAGATCGGGGTGATGGCCGCGACGCTGGGCCTCGCGGTGGCGCTGTCGCGGACGGCGCCGCCGGAGGCGTCGGGCGGCGTCGGGCACCAGCACGAGTTGCTCGGCTACGTCCTCGCGCCGTTCACGCCCGGCGGTCTGCTCACCGTGATCCGGCCGGACCCGATCGTGCTGGTCGCCGTCGTGGGAGCGGCGGTCGCCTACCTGGTCCGGGTACGGCGGCTCGCCGGCGGATGGCCCGCAGGCCGGACCGTCGCCTGGCTGGTCGGCTCCCTTGTCCTGCTGTACGGCCTGGCCGGAGGGGTGGCCGCGTACGGGCCCGCCGTCTTCTCCGGTCACGCGGCGCAGTACGCGCTGGTGGGGACGGCGGGACCGGCCCTGCTCGCTCTGGGCGCCCCGCTGTCCCTCCGCCTCGCGGTCGTCTCCCGGCCGCTGTCCCATCCGCTGACCGCTCTGGGCCTCTACGCCGCGCCGTACCTGCTCCTCTATCTCACCGGCTGCTTCGACCTGGCCCAGTCCAGCCTGGCCGTACGGCTGGTGGCGCAGGCCGTCGTCGTGGTGACCGGGACGCTGTTCTTCGCGGTGGCACTCGGCGTCGATCCGCTGCCCCGGGCGATCGGTGTGGCGATCCGTGTCCGGATGTTGCTCGGCGCGGCCACCCTGCAGGTCTGGATCGCCTTGCTGCTGTTCACCGGGCCGCCCCAGGGCGCGGAATGGTACGCGCTGCTCGACCTGCCCTGGGCGCCCGAGCGCGCGGGGGACCAGCGGTTCGGCGCGCTGCTCGGCCCCGGGATCTCCCTGGTCGTGATCATCGCGCTGCTGGCGCTGCTGCTGGGCCGGAGCCGGGCCGCCCGGCGCCGCCTCGCGGACCAGAAGGGTGGATGACCCGGGCTGGACCCGATCCGTACGCGTATCCGTCACCGGCCACAGGAGTGGTGAACGTATGATGATGTGAAAAATTCTTCAATTGAGGACCACTCTATGCCGGTGCTCCGCCGTCAGACCATGGCCGCGCTCCTGCGCGGGCTGCGTCCTGCCATGACCAGGGTCGGGGGACTGCTCCCCACACGCGCCGACTGGAGGCAGGCGCGCCGCAGTCCGGGACGCGACCTGATCGCCGGGCTCACGGTGGCCGTGGTCGCCCTGCCGCTCGCCCTCGCGTTCGGGGTCAGTTCCGGGCTCGGCGCCCAGGCCGGCCTGGCCACGGCGGTGGTGGCGGGCGCGCTGGCCGCCGTCTTCGGCGGCAGCAACCTCCAGGTGTCCGGCCCGACCGGGGCGATGACGGTCGTCCTGGTCCCGATCATGCGGCAGTACGGCGCGGACGGTGTCCTCATGGTGGGGTTGTTGGCCGGGGTCGTGCTCGTCGCCCTCGCGGTCGCCCGGGTGGGGCGGTTCGCCCGCTATATGCCGATGCCGGTCATTGAGGGGTTCACGGCGGGCATCGCTGTCGTGATCGCCCTCCAGCAGATCCCCGCCGCGCTGGGCGTCGCCGGCGCCACGGGCGACCGGGTCTGGCAGGTGGCGGCCGACGCCGCCGCCCGGTTCGCGGGCGATCCGCGTCCCGCCGCGCCGCTCATGGCGCTCGCGGTCGCGGGGGCGATGCTGGTGGGGGCACGCTACCGGCCCGCGGTGCCGTTCTCGCTCCTCGCGGTGGTGGCGGCCACCGTGGTCGCGCAGATCACCGGGCTGGACGTCGCACGGATCGGCGCGCTGCCCGCGGGGCTGCCCGCGCCGTCCCTCGGCTTCGCCGACCCCGGCGCCGTCAGCGCCCTGCTGCCCCCTGCCCTCGCCGTCGCCGCGCTCGCCGCGCTGGAGAGCCTCCTGTGCGCGTCGGTCGCGGACGCGATGAGCGTGGGCGAGCGGCACGACCCCGATCGGGAACTGTTCGGCCAGGGCATCGCGAACCTGGCCGCCCCGTTGTTCGGCGGCATCCCCGCGACCGCCGCGATCGCGCGTACGGCGGTCAACGTGCGGTCGGGTGCCCGCTCGCGCGTGTCCGCGCTGACCCACGCCGCCGTGCTCGCCGTGATCGTGTTCACCGCCGGGGGACTGGTCGGGAGGATCCCGCTCGCGGCGCTGGCCGGGGTCCTGCTCGCGACCACCGTACGGATGGTCGAGGTCGGCTCCCTGCGGGCCATCGCCCGATCCACCCGGAGCGACGCCGTCGTCATGGTCCTGACCTTCGCCGTCACGGTCGCCCTCGACCTGGTCACCGCCGTGATGGTGGGTGTGGGCGTCGCGATCGTGCTCGCGTTGCGCGCGGTGGCGCGCAGCGTCCGGGTCGAGCGGGTGCCGCTGGAAGGCGATCAGGGTGACGCCGCCGACCCTGCCGCCGACCCTGCCGCCGACCTCGCCGCCGATCAGGACGCCGAGGAGCGGCGACTGCTCGGCGAGCACATCGTGGCCTACCGCTTCGACGGTCCGCTGTTCTTCGGCGCCGCGCATCGGTTCCTGCTGGAGCTGTCGGAGGTCGCCGACGTACGCGTGGTCATCCTGCGCATGTCCCGTGTGTCCACCATCGACGCCACCGGAGCGAGCGTGCTCGGAGACGTGATCACCAGGCTGGAGCGCCGGGGCATCACCGTGCTGCTGTCCGGCATCCGCCAGGGGCACGATCAGGTGCTCGCCGCGCTCGGCATCGCCGATCACCTTCGGAGGGACGGCCTGGTCTTCTCCGACACGCCCGCCGCGATCACCTGTGCCCGTACACTGCTGAACCCGCCCACCGGATCGCCCCTTCTGGGGGATCGTGCGAAGGCGGCAATTTAAGACTATCCTGGTAGGGATTTATCGAATAGCGCCGTCACGGAGAGGATGGTGCACCAGTGAGCCCTGGACCGCGCGCGGAGACGCCGATGACCGCCGCCATCATGGCGGCGCGCTGGGTCCGGTCGGCCGCGGCCGACCGCCGGCACTGGGAACCCAATCCCGATCCGCGCGGCCGGTCCGCGATGGCGGGAGACCAGGCCTCGCTGTACTCCGGGGCCGCGGGGATCGTGCTGTTCTTCCTCGAGCTCGCCGCCGCCACCGGCCACGAGGAGTACCTGGAGGACGCCCGCGCCGGGGCGCTCCACCTGGCCGCCACCTGGAGGGAGCGGACCGACCTCTCGCTCTACCACGGGCTGGCGGGCGTGGTCTTCGCCCTGGGCGAGGCCGGATGGGCGACCGGCGACGAGCGGATCGGCGCGGCGGCCCGCGCGGGGGCCGACCATCTCGCCCGCGCCGTACGCCGGATGGACGGCGGCGTCGGCTGGACCGGCGACCCCGCCCAGCGCGGCGACGGCGGGATCGTCCTCGGATTGCTGCACGCCGCCGGGATGCTCGGCGTCCCGCTGTACGAGGAGGTCGCCGTGGCCGCGGGTGAGCGCATCGCCGGGCTGGCGGTGCCCGGCCACCGCTTCGGCGGCGACTCGTGCGCCGGCCTGCCCACCGACGCCGTCACCCCCGGGTTCCTGTCCGGCACCGCGGGGACGGCGTTCCTGCTGGCCCGCCTGTACGGAGTGACCCGCGACGAGCGATACCTCGCCGCCGCCCGCCGGGGCGCGGACTTCGTCCGCACGGTCAGCGTGGTCACCGACAGGTGCGCCTTCGTGCCGCACCACGTCCCCCAGGGGCGAGGGCTGCACTACCTCGGTTTCTGCTCCGGCTCCGCGGGCGTAGCCCGGATGTTCTACGAGCTGTACCGCGTGACCGGTGACCCCGGCGACCTCGACTGGGTCGAGCGACTGGCGCACGGCATCGTCCAGAGCGGCGTGCCGGGACGGCAGACGGCCGGCTACTGGAACGTGGCCTGCCAGTGTTGCGGCACGGCCGGGCTCCTCGAACTGTTCGTCGGCCTGTGGGCGGCCACGGGACGCGAGGCGCACCTCGACTTCGCCCGGTCCCTCGCCGGCAACCTCATCGGCCGCGCGACCGGGCACGACGGCAGGGGATACCGCTGGTACCAGGCGTATCGGCGGCTGCGGCCGTGGGAGGTCACCGCGGACACCGGCTACATGGTCGGCGCCGCGGGGATCGGCGCGGCGCTCCTGCACCTGGACGCGGCGGGGCAGGCGAGCTCGCCCCGCCGCCTCATCATGCTTCCGGACAACCCGTTTCCCGCGATCCCCGTGCCCGCCGCGCTGCTGCGCGAGTCCTCGTAAGCGCCACCGGGGGATCAACGCCTGGGGCGGCGGCCCTTCAGCGCGGAGGCGACCCGCGAGAGGACGCGGTCCCACTCCGAGCCGAACGGGTTGTCCTGGACCAGATACGTCCACGTCGCCGTGGGCCGTCCCAGCCCCTGGTCGGCCAGGTCGCGGCTGACGTCCACGGTCTCGAACGTCTCCTTCGACCGCCGCCCGATCTCGTCGAGCAGCCGCCGGTAGGCGGGGACGGCCTCGCGGTTGAACTCGTCGAGCGGGTTGAGCCGGCCGAGCGCCCGGAGGTGGATGCCCTCGCGGACGTCCGCCATGTGGGCGAGGTGCTCGGTCCAGCAGCGGTCCAGGTGGTAGAGCACGATCTGGCGGGCGGCCCGCTCGACGGCTGCCTCCCCGGCGGACGCGCACAGCTCGGCGTATCGCTCGGGGCAGGCGGCCGCGAGCGCCCGGCCCCCCGCGTCGCCGTGCAGGATCCGGTCACGCTGTTCGAGGAGCTGGGCCCGCTGCCGTTCGAGCAGCCGGGTGTAGCGCCAGGTGTTCCTGTGGATCTCCAGGTGGACCCCTTCGGCGACCCGCTGCGCGTGGCCCACCGTCCACCCGCCGTGCGGGTGCCGTACGACACCGTCGGGGTCGGCGGCGGGTAGCGCCAGGTCCGGGGCGTAGGCGGTGATCAGCTCGTCGTCGCCGCTGACGAAGAACACCGAGCCGCCGGGGTCGCCCTGCCGTCCCGAGCGCCCGCGGAGCTGGTCGTCGAGCCGGCTGCTGTCGTGGCGGCCGGTGCCGATCACGTACAGGCCGCCGAGGTCCTTGATCAGCTGTTCCGACTGGTCGTCGGTCGTACCCACGCCGCCGAGGCGGATGTCGGTGCCGCGCCCGGCCATCTGGGTGGACACGGTGATCGCGCCGCGCGCCCCGGCGCGGGCGATGATCGCGGCCTCCTCCGCGTCGTTCTTGGCGTTGAGCACGACGGGGGTGAGGCCCCGCGCGCGCAGCCGCAGGTCCAGGCGCTCGGACTCGGCGACGTCCAGGGTGCCGACCAGGATCGGACGGCCGGTGGCGTGCTGGGCGGCGATCTCCTCGACGATCGCCCGGATCTTGTCGTCGGAGTCGGCGAAGATCCGGTCCGGCTCGTCCGCCCTGACGCAGGGGCGGTTGGGCGGGATGACCGCCACCTTCAGGTCGTAGAACTCGCGGAGCTGGTCGCCGACGGCCACCGCCGTACCCGTCATGCCGCATATTTCGGGATAGCGGGTGAGGAGGCCCTGGATCGTGATCGAGTCGAGGATCTCCCCGGTCTCCGACGGTGCCAGCCGCTCTTTGGCCTCGACGGCCGCCTGGAGGCCGTCCGGCCAGCGCTGCAGCAGCGCGACCCTCCCCCGCGAGGGATTGATCAGGTGGACCCTGCCGTCCCTGACGATGTAGTCCACGTCCCGGGTGAGCAGCGCGTGCGCGTGCAGCGCGAGGTTGACCTCGGTCACCGTGCCCGGGTGGTCGTAGAGGTCGATGCCCAGGGCCTTCTCCACGGTGTCGGTGCCCTTGGGGGTGAGGAAGACGTTGCGTCCCTCGTCGTCGATCTCGAAGTGGTAGCCCCGGGACAGCCTCCGTACCAGGGCGGCCATCTCAGGCGCGGCCTGGCCGGGATCGGCGGCCCCGGCGAGGATCAGCGGCACGCGGGCCTCGTCCACCAGCACCGAGTCCGCCTCGTCGACGAGCGCGACCTCCGGCGCCGGGACCAGGAGGTCGGCCGGGTCGGCGCGCAGCCGGTCGCGGAGCACGTCGAACCCGAGTTCGCTGACCGCCGCGTACGTCACGTCCCGGGAGTACGCCGCGCGACGCTCCTCAGGGGTGGAGCTCTCGCCGATCCAGCCGACGGTGAGGCCGAGCGACTCGTACAGCGGCCCCATCCACTCGGCGTCCCGCCTGGCCAGGTAGTCGTTGACCGAGATCACGTGGACCCGCCTGCCCCGCAGTGCGAACCCGGTCGCGGCCAGCGCTCCTGACAGGGTCTTGCCCTCGCCGGTCGCCATCTCGGCGACGTTGCCGTCCAGCAGGGCCAGCACGCCCATGAGCTGCACGTCGTACGGGCGCTCCCCGAGGGTCCGCCGGGCCGCCTCCCGGACCACCGCGCAGAACTCGGCGGTGCCGACGGTGTGCCCCTCCGGAGGTGTCAGCTCGGCGCGCGACTCCACCTCGGCTTCCAGTCGTGCCGCCTCGGTGACGACCGCCTGGAACCGCGTCAGATCGACGCTTCCCGGCTTTTCGAGGAAGCGTCTGATCATCTGCGGCATCCAGGCCATGCCTGCTCCAACGAGTTGTTTGCCGGACTGGGTTCCCTCTGTCCGGTTTCCCGGTGCCATTCAAACGCAACGATCATCCCATTGCGAAACGTTCATGACACGACCTGACAGGTATGGCGGGCAGAGTGAAGGCCATGACAACCATCGCGAAACTGCTCGCCGTGACCATCGACTGCGCCGAGCCGAAGCGGCTCGCCGACTTCTATTCCCAGATCACCGGCTTCGAGGTCCAGTATGCCGAGGAGGAGTACGCCGGGATCGGCGACGGGGCCACCAGCATCTACTTCCAGCGGGTCCCCGACCGGAAGCCCGGTTCGTGGCCCGGCCCGGACAAGCAGTTCCACCTCGACTTCCGCGTCCCCGACGTGGCCAAGGCCGTCCAGGAGTACGTCGATCTCGGGGCGAGCAAGCCGGAGTTCCAGCCGGGCGACGGATGGGTCGTCCTCGCCGATCCGGAGGGACACCTGTTCTGCGTCTGCCCGGAAAGATCCTGACCTCCCGGAAGGCCGCGCTCCCGGGGGTGGCGGGGGAAGTTGATTTTGTCCCTAAGCTGACGTGGTGACATCGCACGTTGAACGACTCCCCGGCCGGTGCCCATGATCTGGGCGGGAGTGATCATCGCCCTTGTCGGCGCGCTCGGATACGCGCTGGGCGCGGCCCTGCAGCAGTTCGAGGCGGTCCGCGATGGAGCCACGCTCCAGCTGGTCAGGCGTCCGCGCTGGTGGATCGGCGGGATCATCGGCTTCGCCGGCGCCAGCCTGCACGCGGTGGCGCTGAGCATGGCGCCGCTGGTCGCGGTGCAGCCGGTCAGCGTCGCGACGCTGGTCTTCGCGGTGCCGTTCGCGGCCATGCTCCACGGCAGGCGGCCGCACAAGGCCGAGATCATCGGCTCCGTCGCGGTGGCGGCCGGGTTGCTCGGCCTCATGCTGCTGGTGCCCGCGCACAATGTCACGCCGTCGCTCTCCGACGGGGCCGCGCTCGGCCTGATCGGATGCGTCGGCGTGATCGTGGCGGTCAGCTTCGGCGTCGCCCGGTTCCTGCGCGGGCCGGCCAAGGCTCTGGCGATGGCGGTGGGCGCCGGCTCGGTCACCGCCACGGTGTCCACCTTCGTCCGGGTCGTGGGCGGCGGGCTGCACGGCGACCTCTCCCGGCTGCTGCACTGGTTCACCCTGGCGATCCCCGTGCTGCTCGTGTGCGCCGTGGTCCTGCTGCAGAAGTCGTACGCCGTGGGCTACTTCGGCATCGCCTACGCCGGAGTCCAGGTGATCGACCCCATCACCTCGGTCCTCGCGGGAGCCATCCTCCTCGGAGAGTCGCTGCCGACCGGGGCCGGGCAGGTGCTCCCGGCGTTGCTGGCCGCGGCCGTCCTGATCGGCGGCACCGTGACGCTGGGGCGGCTGGCGCCGGACCATTCCCGCAAGGCGCCCGCCGCCGTCCCGGTCAGCTCGTCGGCGGCCGCCAGTTGAACACCGCGTCCGCCTGTCGCAGGGCGGCGGTCGGCCCGGTCAGTCCCGCGAGGGAGAGCACCGTGTCGCGCGCGAAGACGGCGGCCGGGCTCACCAGCCGGGTCAGCCGGGCGATCGAGGCGGAGCGCCGGACGATCGCCGTGGTCCTGGGCAGCCGGTCGCGGGTGTAGGCGGCGAGGCCGTCCTCGACGGACGCGCAGTCGCTCGCATGGTGCGCCAGGACGATCGCGTCCTCGATCGCCTGGCAGGCCCCCTGGCCCAGGTTCGGCGTCATCGGGTGGGCGGCGTCGCCGAGCAACGCGACCCGACCCCGATGGAACGCGGGGAGCGGCGTTTCCATGGAGAAGACGTCGCTGCGTATCACCCGCGCCGGGTCGGCGCGCTCCACCAGCGCGGGGATCGGGGCGTGCCAGGTCCGGAACCGTCGCAGCAGCTCGGCCTTCTCCTCCGCCGGGTCCGCGTGGCCCCGCCCCGACGGGACGGCCGCGGTGGCGTAGCAGTACACCTCGTCACCGGCCAGCGGCATGACGCCGAAGACCAGCCCGCGGCCCCATGTCTCCGCTCCGGTGGCCCCGCTGCCGGGAACGATGAACCGCCAGGCCGTCACGCCCGAATAGACCGGCTCCGGGTGACCGGGTAGGAGGGCGCGGCGTACCGCCGAGCGGATGCCGTCGGCGGCGACGACGAGGTCCGCTCGCAGCTCACCCGCGTCGGTGCGCACCCGCCCCGAGGAGGCGTCCACGTCGTGGACGGCGGTGTTCAGGCGCAGCGCGCCGGGCGGGAGCAGGCCGGTGAGCAGTTCCACGACCGTCGCGCGGCGCAGGAGCACGATCGGGTCGCCGTACCGCGCCTGGGCGGCCTCGGCGCTGGTGCGGGACAGCCAGCCGCCGGAGGTGCGGCGTATGCCGGCCACGCCCTGCAGCGCCGCGAGTTCGCGCACCCGGTCGCCGATGCCGATCGTGTCCAACGCCCGCAGCGCGTTGGGCGCGATCGCCAGACCGGAGCCGACGGGCTCGACCGAGGGCGCCCGCTCGCACACCGTCACCGTCCAGCCCCGCGTGGCCAGGGCGGCCGCCGCCGTCAGTCCGCCGATCCCCGCACCGATCACCAACGCGTCGCCCATGACAGCCTCCGTCGCTCACTACATCTGTAGTCGGAGCATACTACGGCTGTAGTGAGGGCGACTACGGCTGTAGTATCCAGGCATGTCGAACCAGCGGGTGACGCGCGTCGCGGACGCGGCCATCGAGATCCTGGCCGAACGGGGGATGCGCGGCCTCACGCACCGCGCGGTGGACGAGGCGGCCGGGCTGCCCGCGGGATCGACGTCCAACCATGCCCGCACCCGGGCCGCGCTTCTCGCGCTCACCCTGGCCCGGCTCACCGAGCTCGAGCAGGCGATCTTCTCCGACCTGTCGCCGGAGCCGGGCGGTTTGGTGGAGACGCTGGCGCAGATGATGCATCGCGCTCTGCACCGCGACCGGCACGTCACGATCGCGCGCTATGAGCTGGCACTGGAGGCGACCCGCAGGCCCGAGCTGCGCGAGATCTACGACCAGGCCGGGCGCGGATTCCGCGAGCCCGCCGTCGCGCTGTTCGCCGCCGCCGGGTCCTCCGACCCCGTACGGCACGGCCGCCAGGCGGTGGCGTACGCCGAGGGCATCCAGTTCGACGCGGTGGTGGGGGCGGGATCCACCCCCAGTCTCGACGATCTGCGCGCGGCCTTCACCGAGTTTCTCCGGGGCGTCCTCTCGGGAAACCCTCCGTAGGGCCGGTCAGCGCGAGACGAGGCAGGCCCGGTTGGCGGGCCACTCGTCGTCGAGGATCGAATAGTAGGGGCTGTCCCGCCAGGTGCCGTCGGCCCGGCGGTACTGCCGCCGCAGGATGCCCTCCAGCACGCCGCCGATCCGCTCGATCGCCGCGCGGGACCGCAGGTTGAGGATGTCGGTCTTGAGCACGACCCGGTTGAGGCCCAGTGAGCCGAAGGCGTGGTCCAGCAGGAGGATCTTGCACTCGGTGTTCACACCGGTGCGCCAGTACGCCCGGCCGTACCACGTCGAGCCGATCTCCACGCTGCCGTCGAAGCCGCTCACGTTCCAGAAACCGGTGGAGCCGACCGCCCGCCCGGTCTCCTTGAAGATCACGGCGAACTGGGTGGTCTCCGGATTGTCGCGCAACCGGAGGATCATGTGCCGCATGTCGGCCTCCGACCGGGGCATGGCGCCCGGCCGCCACCGCCAGACCTCCTCGTCGCCGCCCAGCGCCGCGAGCAGGTCGGGCGCGTGGTCGAGGGTGATCGGCTCAAGCCGGACGACATCCCCGTCGAGCACGACGGGTTGGGGCATCTTCGCTGTCATGCGTGCAGGTTAGCGACCTTGGGCCGTGCCGCCGCGGGAAGGTCGGGCACGCGGTGTCGACACACATACCGTCTGGTCGGTACGCTTCCAGGCGTGAACGCAGACCCGCCCGGCCTGGACCTCGCCCGCCTCTCCCGCTACCTGGAAGGTGAGGGCCTGACCCACGGACCGCTGCGCGCCGAGGTGATCCACGGAGGCAAGTCCAACCTGACCTACGTCGTGCGCGACCAGGCGCGGACGTACGTGGTGCGCCGCCCGCCGCTGGGCCACGTCCTCGCCACGGCGCACGACATGGGCAGGGAGTACCGCGTCATGACCGCGCTCCGGGACACCGGCGTCCCGGTGCCCGTGACCTACCACCTCTGCCAGGACCCCGACGTCGTCGGCGCGCCCTTCTACGTCATGGAGTACGTCGAGGGCGGCCAGCCGCCGGTCACCCCGGAGATCGCGCGTGACCTGATCGCGGTGCTGGCCACGCTGCACTCGATCGCCCCGGACAACGTCGGCCTCGGCGACTTCGGCAGGCCGGACGGCTTCCTCGAACGCCAGGTCGGCCGGTGGAAGCGCCAGCTCGACGCCTCGCGCAGCCGCGAGGTGCCGGGCATCGACGACCTGTACGCCCGGCTCGCACGCGCCGTGCCTGAGTCCGGCTCCCCGGCGATCGTCCACGGCGACTTCAAGCTCGGGAACACCCTCATCGCGGGCGGCCGGGTCAGGGCGGTCCTCGACTGGGAGATGTCGACGCTCGGCGACCCGCTCACCGACCTCGCGCTGTTCCTGCTGTACGGCGAGTTCGCCACGCTCGACAGCGGCCGCAACTCCGGGGTGGTCGACTCGCGGGAGCTGGCCGGGCACTACGCGGCCGTGTCCGGCCGTGACCTGTCCCGGCTCGGCTGGTACGTGGGGCTCGCCTGCTTCAAGCTCGCGGTGATCGCCGAGGGCATCCATTTCCGGTACACCAAGGGGCTCACGGTCGGCGACGGCTTCGCCGAGATCGGAGACCAGGTGGCCCCGCTGGTCGCCCGTGGACTCATGGAGGTCTGACCGATGGATTTCGGGTTCGACGACGTCACGCTGGAGCTGCGCGAGCGGCTGACCGCGTTCATGGACGAGTGCGTCTATCCCGCCGAGCCCGCCTTCGCCGAGCAGGCGGCCGCCGGAGGCTGGTCCCCGCCGCCGGTGCTGGAGGGCCTGAAGGCCGAGGCGCGGCGCCGCGGCCTGTGGAACCTCTTCCTGCCCGGCGAGGAGGGCGCGGGCCTCACGAACCTCCAGTACGCCCCGCTCGCCGAGGTGATGGGGAGGTCACCGGCCATCGCCCCCGCGGCCACCAACTGCGCCGCGCCGGACACCGGCAACATGGAGTTGCTCGCGCAGTTCGGCAGCGACTGGCAGCGCGAGCGGTACCTGGAGCCGCTGCTCGACGGCCGCATCCGGTCCGCCTTCGCGATGACGGAGCCCGACGTCGCCTCCTCCGACGCGACCAACATCTCCACATCGATCACCCGGGACGGCGCCGAGTACGTCGTCAACGGCCGCAAGTGGTTCATCACCGGCGCGATGAACCCGAACTGCGCCGTCTTCATCGTGATGGGGCGGACCGACCCGGAAGCGCCGTCGCACCGCAGGCAGAGCATGGTCCTGGTCCCGCGCGACACCCCCGGGCTGACGGTCCGGCGGGGGATGACGGTCTTCGGTTACGACGACGCCGACCACGGCGGCCACGCCGAGATCCTCTTCGAGGACGTACGGGTGCCCGCCGACCACCTGATCGGCGAGGAGGGCGGCGGGTTCGCGATCGCCCAGGCTCGCCTCGGGCCCGGTCGGATCCACCACTGCATGCGCCTGATCGGCATGGCCGAGCGCGCGGTCGAGATGATGTGCCGCCGCACGCTGGCACGTACGGCGTTCGGCAAGCCGATCGCCCAGCAGGGGGTGGTCCAGGACTGGATCGCGGAGTCCCGGGTGAAGATCGAGCAGCTCCGGCTGCTCGTGCTGAAAACGGCCTGGCTGATGGACACCGTGGGCAACCGCGGAGCCCACACCGAGATCCAGGCCATCAAGATCGCGACGCCGGTCACGGTCGAGTGGATCCTCGACAAGGCCATCCAGGCGCACGGCGGAGGCGGCGTCAGCCAGGACTTCCCGCTCGCGGCCCTGTGGGCGGGAGCCAGGAGCCTGCGGTTCGCCGACGGACCGGACGAGGTGCACAAGCGTTCCCTGGCGTACCGGGAGCTCAAGAAGCACATGAGCCCCGCTGAGTAGAGGGATATCTCATGACATGGAGTGAAACGACGGTGAAGGAGCGCGTCCGCGCGTTCCTCGCCGCCCACGACCCCTCGGCCATGGACCGGCTGGACTTCCTGCGGGCCAGGTTCGACGCAGGGCTCGCCTGGGTGCACTTCCCCGAGGGGCTCGGCGGCCTCGGCGCCCCGCGCGACCTCCAGTCCGTCGTCGAGAGCGAACTGCGGGGGACGCCGGACAACCGGCCGAGCCGGATCGGCATCGGACTCGGCATGGCGGCTCCGACGATCCTCGGCTTCGGCACCGAGGAGCAGAAACGCCGCTTCCTGCGCCCGCTCTGGACGGGGGAGGAGGTCTGGTGCCAGCTCTTCAGCGAGCCCGGCGCCGGATCCGACCTCGCCACGCTCGCCACCCGCGCGGTCAGGGACGGCGACGAATGGGTGGTCGACGGGCAGAAGGTGTGGACGTCCAGCGCCCACACCGCCCGGTGGGCGATCCTCGTCGCCCGCACCGACCCGGACGTGCCCAAGCACCGCGGGCTCACCTACTTCGTCTGCGACATGGAGGCGCCCGGCGTCGAGGTGCGGCCGCTCCGGCAGATCACCGGTGAGGCCGAGTTCAACGAGGTGTTCCTCACCGGAGTCCGGCTCCCGGACGCGCTCCGCCTCGGCGCGGTCGGCGACGGATGGCGGGTCGCGCAGACCACGCTGATGAACGAGCGGGTCGCCATCGGCGGCACGCCGGGCCGCCGCACGATGATCGGCACGGTCTGCGAGACCTGGCGGACCCGGCCCGAGCTGCGCACCCACGACCTGCACCAGCGCCTGCTCCGGCTGTGGGTGGACGCCGAGGTCCTGCGCCTCACCGGCGCGCGGCTCCGCGAGCAGCTCGCCGTGGGCCGCCCGGGGCCCGAGGGGTCGGGCATGAAGTTGTCGTTCGCGCGGCTGCACCAGGAGCTGTCCGGCTTGGAGGTCGAGTTGCTGGGCGAGGACGGCCTGGCCTACGACGACTGGGCCTTCCGCCGCCCGGAGACGGTCGACTTCGTCGGACGCGAGGCGGGCTACCGCTACCTGCGGGCCAAGGGGAACTCCATCGAAGGTGGCACCTCCGAGATCCTCCGCACCATCATCGCCGAGCGGGTGCTCGGCCTTCCCGCCGAGCCGCGAGCCGACAAGGACATCCCCTGGAAGGACCTGCCCCGATGACGACGCCACCGGTCTCACTGCTCTACACGGAGGTCGAGGAGGAGCTCCGGGCGGCGGTCCGGTCCCTGCTCGCGGACACGTGCCCGCACTCCGCGGTCCTGGCGCGGATCGAGTCGGCCACGCCGTACGACGGGGACCTGTGGAAGGCGCTCGCGCGGGACATCGGCGCGGCGGGGCTGCTCGTCCCCGAGGAGCTGGGCGGAGCGGGCGCGTCGGCCCGCGAGGCCGCGGTCGTGCTGGAGGAGCTGGGCCGGGCCGTCGCGCCCGTCCCGTTCCTCACCAGCGCCGTGCTCGCCACCCGTGCCCTGCTCGCCGCCCGTACGGCGGGAGGCGGCGAGGTGGCCGACGACCTGCTGGAACGGCTCGCCTCGGGGGAGATCACGGCGGCGCTCGCCGTGTCCTTCGCGGCGTCGCCGTATCGGCCGGCGGGAGGCGAGGTGACGTTCGAGCCGGGTGACGGCTCCGACGGCGGCGGCTCCGACGGCGGCGGCTCCGACGGCGGCGGCGAGGTCGTGGTGAGCGGGCGGGTGACGGGCGTCGCCGGGGCCGACGTCGCCGACGTGCTGCTGGTCCACGCCCGCGTGCCGGGCATGGACGCGAGCGCGCTGATCGCCGTCGGGACGCGGGAGCAGGGCGTCCAGATCACCCCGGTGACGTCGCTTGACCTGACCCGGCCGGTGGCCATGGTGTCCCTCGGCTCGGCCCGGGGCCGGGTCGTCGCCCGGGGAGAGGGGCCGGACGGCGCCGACCTGGTCGCGTCCATCGTGCGTGACGCCCTCGCGTTCGGGGCGGGACTGCTCGCGTCCGAGCAGCTCGGGCTGGCCGAGTGGTGCCTGACCGCCACGGTGGAGTACGTCAAGGAGCGCAAGCAGTTCGCCCGCCCGGTCGGCTCGTTCCAGGCGCTCAAGCACCGGCTGGCGGATCTGTGGCTGGAGATCGGCGGCGCCCGCGCCGCCGCCCGCAACGCGGCGGGTGCCCTCGCGGCCGGCGACCTGCCGGGCGGGGCGTCCGGGGCGTCCGTGGCGGTCGCGGTGGCGCAGGCCCACTGCGGGGACGTTGCCGTGCACGCCGCCGAGGAGTGCGTCCAGCTGCACGGCGGGATCGGGATGACATGGGAGCATCCCGCGCATCTCTATCTCAAGCGGGCCAAGGCCGATCAGATCGCCTTCGGCGCTCCAGGAGAGCACCGGAACGCCCTCGCGCGTCTCGTGGACGTCCCGGCGCCGTTGGGAGAGCCGATCAGCAGGACCTGAGCTTGTGGACGACCGGGGGGCCGGCGCCGCCGGGGCCGTGCGTCAGGACTCGGGGCGGAGCGAGGCGAGGAGGAGGTCGGCGAAGTGGCGGCCGACCTCAGGTCCCGTGAGCGGCCCGTCGGGGTGGTACCACGTGCCGAGGTGGTGGACCGAGCCGAAGAAGAAGTCGACCACCATCTCGGCCGGGATGTCCGCGCGGAACACGCCGGTCCGCTGGCCCTCGGTGACCAGGTCGCGGAAACACTCGTGGTAGCGGCGGCGCTCGGCCCTGACCGTCTTGCGGGTGTCGGGGGCGAGCTGGTGCATCGAGCGAAAGAAGATCTTCGAGTCGTCGAGGTTGTCGACCGTGGTGACGACCACGTCCATCGCGGCGTCGTGCAGCCGCTCGGCGATCGAGCCCTCCGCCTGGGCGAACGCCATCAGGCGGTCCATCTGCAGCCGCAGGACCCGGCCGTAGATCTCGTGGAGGAGATCATCCTTCGAGGCGAAATAGTGGTACATGGCGCCTTTGGTGACCCCGGCCGCCGTGACGATCTCCTGGACGGACGTGCTCTCGAAGCCGCGGTCGGCGAACAGGCGCGTGGCCTCGGCGAGCAGGCGATGCCGTACGGGCTCCTCGACCGTGGCTCCGCTGCGCGCCATGGTGACCTCCCTGGTGTGGTGGGCCCCCAGCATACCGACTGGTCGGTTGCGGAAATGTTTCCGGGTATGCCTATTCGTTGTTGAAATGCGGCTTTTTGAGATCTGGAGCTCCGTTTCCGAGACCTGGAGCCCCTGCTCGGTTTAGCGTGTGCAGAGCAGTCCTGATCTCTCGGGGAGCATCCGGTGCCAAGCGGGTCCATCTATGTGCCGCGCGACGAGAAGTTTACCGGCGCGTCGCCGCAGAACCTTTACGTGACCTTCTGGTTCGCGGGCCGCAAGAGCCGGCTCTGGACGCGTGGGGTCATCGGCGTGGCGGGGTTCGCCGCCGGAAGCCTGCTCGCCGCCCGGTTCGGCTGGGCCGACACCCTGCTCGTGGGCCTCGTGGTGGGCGCCCTCGCCGCGCTCGCCGACTTCCTCGTCGCCTGGCGTTCCTACGCCCGGACCGCCGTGTGGCGGGGGCAGAAGCGCGGGGAGGTCCGCACCGGCCGGTTGTTGCGCCACGGCCTGACCCGGCACGGCTACCACGTCATGGACGGCCGTGCCGTACCCGGAGAGGCGTCGATCGACCACCTCGTCATCGGCCCCGGCGGGGTGTGGATCGTGGACAACGAGGCGTGGGCGCCGGACACCCACATCGCCAGGTACGGCGAGCGCCTGTTCTTCGACGAGAAGTACGGCACCTCGGTCGCGAAGGGGCTGATCGGCGCGGCGTCGGCGCTGGCCGGGCTGCTGTCCCGCGAGACGGGGATCGACGTCACGATCTCGCCGGTGCTCGCCGTTCACAGCGGCAAGGTCGAGGGGCGCGGCGGGACGCTCGTAGGTGAGGGCCTGACCGTCGCCTATCCCCACAAGGTGGCCCGCTGGATGCGTGCCTCGCCGAACGGGTCGCTGACGGCGGAGCAGGTCGAGCTGCTCTCCCGGACCGCCGCCCGCGTTCTGCGCGGCGGCGGGCTGCGCTTCTAGGTTCTCCGGGTCCCGGACCTAGGCGAGGTCCTCGATGAACGCGGCGAGTTGAGTGACGTTCCGGCATTCGTGCATCGGGACGATCCCGGCGTACGAGGTGGCGACGGAGTCCCCGGTGTCCCACTGCGGCCGGGGTTCCGGGTTGAGCCAGTAGGCGTGCCGTGCCTCCCCGGCCAGCCGGCCGAGCGTCTCCAGCGCGGGCGGCTGGTAGTTGGACCGGGCGTCGCCCAGGATCAGCAGCGACGTCCTCGGCCCGATGGCGTCGCCGTAGCGCTCGGCGAACGACGTGAAGACATGGCCGTAGTTCGTCCGCCCGAATCGGGTGATGTCGGCTTCCTTCGTCAGCCGGAGGACCGCGTCCAGGACGTCGGCACCCGGGTGGAAGAGCGTGGTGATCTCGTCCACGATGTCCACGAACGCGAACGCCCGCACCTTGGTGAACTGCTCGCGCAACGCGAACGTCAGCAGCAGCGTGAAATGCGAGAACGCGGCGACGGAGTCGCTCGCGTCGCACAGGATCACCAGTTCGGGCTTGTGCGGGCGGCGTGGCCGCAGGTGGGTGGTGAGGGGCACGCCGCCCGTGGAGAGTGAGGCCCGGACCGTGCGCCGGAAGTCGAGCCGTCCCCGATGTCCTCGTTTCTGCTTGACGGTGAGCCGGGTGGCGAGGCGGCGGGCGAGCGGGTAGACCTCCCGGCGCAGCCGGGCCAACTCGTCCTTCGTCATGCGGAGGAAGTCCACGCGGTCGATCGGCGGCGCGACGGTCGCCTTCGCGATCTTCTCGGTGCCGGACTCCTCAGCGATCCGGCGCCGGACGTCGGACGCGACGGCTTCCTCGAACTTCCTGATATTTCGGGATATCTGGTGGCGGGCCAGCTTCTCCGGCAGGCCGCCCCGCTCGGCTCGGCCCTGCTCGGCGAGCAACCGGTCGAGCATCCGCGCGATCAACGTCTGCGGGGACAGTGCGCGCAGCACCGGATACGAGAACCACGACTGCCGGTTCCCCGCGGCCCGGACCTTGCCGAACCTCTCCACCATCGACCGGGCGAACGCCCGGAACGCGGGATCGTCCGGATCGCCCATCAGCAGGTCGGCCAGTCGCTCCCGCAACTCGGCCAGCTCGGACGGGTCGGGAGGCGCGGACGCCTCGGACGGCTCGAGCGGCGGGGGACGCTCCGCGGGGCCGCCGCCCGGCGCCGGCCGTGCCGTGCCGTACCCGTCGGAGATCACGGGCGGGAACCACAGGTCGAAGAGGGCGTCGAAGCCGGGCCGGTGCTGGAGGCGCTTGACCAGCGTGGCCGCGTACGCCTCGCGGAGCGTCTCGCGCTCGGCCAGGTCGATCACGGTCAGCGCCTTCGCGGCGTCGAGGCCCTCGGCCAGGGACACCGGCAGCCCCGCCTCGCGCAGCGCGTGCACGAACGCGACATGCCGGTCGAGCAGCGGTCCGCCCGTGCCGTCCTGTTCGATCATGGCCGGGACAGCCCGAGCTCCTTGGCGGCCCGGATCTGGTCGGAGTTGTGCTTGAGCACCACACCGAGCGTCTCGCCGAGCATGCCCTCGTCCAGGTCCGTACGGCCCAGCGCCAGCAGGGTGCGCGCCCAGTCGACGGTCTCCGCGATCGACGGCGACTTCTTCAGCTCCAGGCCGCGCAGCGTGGCGACCATTCGGGCGAGCCGCTCGGCGACCTGGCCGGGCAGCTCCGGCACCTGGGTCAGCACGATGTCGCGCTCGCGCTCCGGCGTCGGATAGCCGAGGTGCAGATAGAGGCAGCGCCGCTTGAGCGCCTCCGACAACTCGCGCGTCGCGTTCGAGGTGAGCACGACGTACGGCCGGCGGGTCGCGGTGATCGTGCCGAGCTCGGGGATGGTGACCTGGTAGTCGGAGAGGATCTCCAGCAGCAGCCCCTCGACCTCGACGTCGGCCTTGTCGGTCTCGTCGATGAGCAGCACGGTCGGCTCGTCGCTTCTGATCGCCTTGAGGAGTGGGCGTTCCAGGAGGAACTCCTCGGAGAAGATGTCCTCCCACGCCTCGTCGTCGGCCTGGATGCGGAGCAGTTGCTTCTTGTAGTTCCATTCGTAGAGGGCGCGGGCCTCGTCGAGTCCCTCATAGCACTGCAGCCGGATCAACCGGGCCCCCGTCGCCTGGGCGATGGCCTTGGCCAGCTGGGTCTTGCCCACTCCGGCCGGTCCCTCGGTCAGCAGCGGCTTTCCGAGCGCCCCGGCGAGGAACACGGATGTCGCGATGCCGTCGTCGGCAAGGTAGTCCACGGCGGCGAGCCGCCCCCGGACCTCGTCAGGCGACGCGAACCACATCGGCGCTCCTCATTGATCGAACCGAATTGATCGAACCGAATGTTGTTCTAGTGTAGCCCGGTTTTGACGGGTCTGTGCTGTGCGATAACCTCTTACTGCTCATGCGCCGCTAGCTCAGTTGGTTAGAGCAGCTGACTCTTAATCAGCGGGTCCGGGGTTCGAGTCCCTGGCGGCGCACCAGCGAAAAACCCCAGGTCAGTACCACTGACCTGGGGTTTTTCCATGTGACGACCGTCCCAGCGGTGCCCCGCGCCCGGCATTGATCACGATGGTTGCTCCGTGGCTGCTCGCCTGTCGTGATCTTGTTTCCATCATGATCCATACGCCATTCGCGGGTTCCCTGTTGGGGCCACGTATTGCCCGAGGATGTTTGTCCGGGGCGGGGCGGGTGCGGGACGGGGATCGAGGTGCCATCGGCGGCCGTGTCTGGTGGCGGGCGTGGTGGCTCGCGACAGAATCCCTAGCGTGACCGACGGTCCGGGTAGCCGGAACGATCTACATTCTAATAGGCTAAATGATCAAGGTTTGGGTGGTGTGGGGGCTTTCTCGGCCCAGTCGTTCAATCCTGCGGTAAGGGCCTCTTCGAGCTTTTCTTTCCCGACGGCCTCCGCAATGTCGGCGAGGCAGTAACAGCTGTTCAGATTCGCCGCGATGATGCAGATGCAGATGCCCATGATGCGGAGCGCGTGGGCAGACGACTCCATGATTTCCTCGCCCGGGATCGGGATCTTCTTGGCGTACTCTCGAAGGATGTCGACGAGGACACGCCCGGCCCGATCGGTGGGCGACTGGCCGACGAGAATGTCGGCTACGAATTCGTGTGCATGATCCTTCGCCTCGAGGAGACGGCGCGCTGCTTGTGCTAACGGGAGGCAGCCTGAGTTCTGGCTGGACTCCACCTGGCCCCAGAGGTCCTCACCGAGCACGTCGGCCCCCTGCTTGGCCACTGACGCTGCCCAGCCGTCCGTGCATGTAGCTGCGACGGTTGCGATGACGGTCTTTTCGGCGGTGCAGCGGCATGACTGGTAGATCTTCGGCTTCGACGTCCGCCATACGAGGGCGCGCGGCCCCGATGGTCGCCGCAGGGAGATCTTCTACGACGCCTACAAGGCCTTCCGGTGCGCGTCTCTGTGGAACCGCAGATCTTGGCCATGAAACGACCATCCGATAGTCCTGGTGATCCGGATACTGTCCAGATGGTCATGCTTTTTGGACGAAGGGGTGGGAGGAGAAACCCTTGCATATTTCGACTCATACGCGCGGGTCCCGTGAGAAAGCCGAATCAGGCTGAACCGTTGTTGCTCGCGGGAATTGGGATAAATCCTCGTCGTCATACGAATGGGCTCAGGCTGCTGACGTTCGCCCCGTCACCGGCGGAGGGGAATCAAGGCTGCTGCGTCTTCGGCGGCCTGGCGGGCCAGGTCGGGCAGTACCGAGGTGTAGGTGTCGGCGGCGATGGTGATGGAGGACAGGCCGAGGGTCTCCTGAACGACCTTGAGATCGTGTCCAGCAGCGAGGATGAGGGTCGCGGCGCCGTGGCGGAGGTCGTGCAGCCGTACGGGTGGAAGGTTGGCCTGGTGGGCGAGCCGCTCGAACTGGTCGGTCACATGGGCAGGGTGGAGGGCCGCGCCGTTGCCTTGGGTGAAAACGAAGTCGTTCTCCACCCGGTCGCCTCCCAGTACGAGACGTCGCCGCCGCTGCTCCTTTCGGTAGGTACGAAGCACCTTGATGGTCTCGCTGTCGAGGGCGACGTGGCGTTCGCCTGCTTCCGATTTCGGCTGTCCTTGATCCGTGGCCCAACCCAGCTGAGTGATCTGCCAGCGCACGGTGACGATCCCGGCTTTGAGGTCGACATCGCTCCACCGAAGTCCACATGCTTCACCGCGTCGCAGCCCTCGGAGGGCGATCAGGTGGTACAGCGCGTACAGCTCGTGGGCGCGGGCGGCGGAGAGGAAGGCTCCCGTCTGCTCCGGCGTCCACACCATGACGGCCGAGGGACGGGGCGTAGAGATGTAGATGTCGAGCGAACGCTTGCCACATGGCCGCTGATGCTCGGTGGCGAGCCGTTGCACGTAGTCGGCGCGCCAAGCTCGTACACGCTCGGGTGTCCAGATCAGTGCCTTTGGCCGCCTCCCGGACGGGAGTTCCACGAGGGCGGCGACGTTGATGTCGATGAGCCGCTGCTTGATCGCGGCGTTGAGCGCGGCCCGCAGCGTGGCGCGGATCCGCTGTTTGGAGGCTGCTCCCACCGGTCGGCGTCCCTTGACCAAGGCTCGGGTAGCCGTGTCGCCGGTCCTTCGGGCCTGTTCGACGGTGTCGTTGAGCTCGTCGATGGCGTCGAAGACGCTTGCCACATCGGAGACCTGGAGGCGATCAAGACGGATCCTGCCGATGTGGGGAAGGTAGTAGAGCCGGATGTGGCTCTGGTAGCTGCGGTAGGTGTTCTTCCGGAGCCCGATCCGGCTGGTCAGCCATTCGTCCAGCCAGTCACCCACGGTGAGACGCCGAGTGAGGTCGCGGCCGCTGCGGACTTGGCGGCGAAGCGCATCGGTATCCGGTAGCTGATGCGCCTCCTTCAGGCTGGTCAGGATGGCGTCGGTGATCTGGTTCAGGGTGTGGATGTCGTCAGGGTCGGCGAGCGCCAGGAGTTTCCGGGCGTGATCCATCTCCTGTTGGGCTGTGCCCTGGCTGTCGAAGCCGCCGCGTCGTAGCGGACTACGTCGCTTGCCATCGAGGTTCGGTGGCAGTTCCAACTGGTAGTGCCAGGTCCCATGTGTGGCGCTCCAGGCTCCGCCGATGCGGCGGAGCCTGGAGCACTTCTGGCCCAGTCGTCGGCCGTCTTCATCGCGGCAGCCGCACTGCTTGTAGGTCTTACCGGTCGCCATCGGCGCCCGCCTTCCTGCCCGATCCGTCGTTCTGCTGGAGGCCGAGCAGGGCGAGCAGGTCGGCGGTGGGCACCAGGTAGGTCTTGCCGATGCGGATGATCCGGCAGGGGAACTGGCCGGTTTTGGCCAGTTGGTAGCTCTTGGTGCGTCCCAGTCCGAGGGCTCGCCCGGCGGTGACCAGATCGATCACCGCCGGGAGCTCGGCCAGCTCCGTCAGGGACATCCCGTTCCTCATGCCGACACCCGAAAGTCGGTGGCACGGGCGGCCCCTGCCGGGGTGGTTGATCGACGCTCGGCTCCATGCCGGTGGTCAAGTGAAATCCGCTGGACCACCAGGGAAAATCCGCTGGCACCGGCGGCGGGGTTCCCCCTGATAGGCGCGCTGAGAGCGGTGGTCATCGCGCATCACCATCCGCCGCGGTGTCGCCGGTCGGGGTGGTGAAGATAAGCAGGTCCTCGTGGGCGATGGCGTGGACGGGGACACCGCGGGACTGCGCCCGGCGTGCCTCCTGGAGCTGGAAGAACGACGCACGAGACACGATCCGGTCATCGCGGACTCCGCACAGCAGGGCCGCGATCCGGTCGATCAGGACGAGCCCGGAGTGCTCGGCGACGTCGAGTACCTGTCCGGGCAGGTCGATCAGCTCGCCGCGCAGGCGGATCGGCCGGATGGTGATGGCCACGATGCCGCCGGGCCGCAGTAGATGCCGGCAGCCAGTGAGGATCTCGCCGAATCCCTCCATCAGGGTGACGAGATCGCGGTGGGCGAGGTTGCCCGGGTTGTGGCTGTAGCGGTGGTTCCACTTCTTGATTCCCGGCTCGCCGGAGTCCCGGGTGGAGCGGATATGCCCGTGGGTGGAGGAGCCGTACGGCGGTGAGGTCAGCACCAGAGCCACGCGACCCGCGCGGTCTCCGAGAAGGACGCGGATGCGGCGTGAGTCGCCGGCGATCACGCGGCTGGTGCCGGTCGCGCCTTGGCGGTGGGCGTGCAGCAGGTTTGCGACGGCGAGGTTCGCCCAGCGGGCCTCGTACTCCACGCCGACCGCCTCCCGCCCGAGGTGGACTGCCTCCACGAGGGTGGTTCCGATGCCGCACATAGGGTCGAGGACCAGATCGCCGGGCTGGGTGTAGGTGGCGATGACCTGGGCCGCGATCGTGGGCAGCATCTTTGCCGGGTGATCCATCGACGCGGGCAGGTAGCGGCCGGTCCGCTGGGTGCGGGAGGTCAGGTTGCCCGTCGCCCACACCGAAGGCATCGTCATCGTGTACCTCCATCGCTGGCGACCTTCGTGAACAGCAGGACGTCGGCATGTACGCCGACCGTCACGGGCGGCGCAGGCCGCCGGACGTCGTAGAGATGGCCGAGGCCTTCAGGAGCGGCCTGGACGACCAACTCGCCCTCGCGTACGGGAACGCGCAGCGCGATGACGTGCTGGGTGTAGGCGAACCCGACGGCGCGGGCGGCTCGGATCAGAGCGGGCGCCTGGTCGTATAGCTGTTCGCCTTCTCTGTGGGGTGCGGTGACGACGGCAAGGTGTCCGCCGTCGCCGAGGACCTGCCATGCGCCGCGCATCACGGCGGGCCGTTCGTTCGCGGAATCTCCGCTTTCCGGACAGGCGGGGCACTGCCGCCCGGAGTGGCATGGCGGCGCGTAGATCACCAGTCGGGCCGCTCCGGCCTGTTTGGCCAGTGCGGCATCCATCTGCTGAGGCGAACATGGCCGCAGGCGTACGCCGGTCAGCTCCTTGGCGGGGAAGATCTTCTGGAGCTGGGCGCGGATGGCCTGGGCGTGCGCGACCTTGGGCACGAGAGCGATTGCCTTCCGCGCTTGCAGTGCGGCGCAGGCGAGTGTGGCCGCGTTGATCGGGTGCGTCTCGACGATCAGCTCGCCGGGCTTGGTGCACGCGGTGATGAGGTGGCGGGCGAGCTCGATGCCGACCAGCGTGTTGCGGCGCGGACACCCGGTGGTGGCCTGGTCGCGTTCGGGCTGCTCGTCGGCGCAGAGCCAGACCGACAGCGGCAGGAGCTGTCGACCAGAGGTGGACGGTTTTGTCATTGCATGGTGACCCGAGGCGGTCACCGATCCCCAGCTACACCAGGAAATACCTCATGTCGCCCGCTCGATCGGACACCAAGTCGGCGAGTTATTGCCTTACGAGGAGCCCGACGATGGTGCAGATGTGGCCTCGATGACAGTCCTCGACAATGATGCTGTCCTACCCACCCCGACACCGGTGTGACCCAGCCCCGCTGGGTCCCGCGACTCCGCGCTGGCGACGCCGTCCGTCCAGGCACCATCACCGAGGGCATCGATCTGAGCTGGAGACTGCGGGACCTCGGGTGCACCGGTTGGTACGCCCTCGGCATCCTCATCTACCATTTGGCCACCGACCCCGCCCGGAACGCCCCCTTCTGTCGCCTTGTTGTGACCGCAACCGCGTCTGGCTCGCCTACCGGCGGCTGTCTTCCCTGCTGATCCCCGCCTATCTGGCGGCCTGGACGCTGGTAAGCATCGCCCGGGTCCGATCCCGTACGAACCCCGCCAGCTGGTCCCCGCTCTATGGGAAGGCATGAAGGGCGGGCACGGACAGCGCCAGCCGATGTTCTGGTCCACCGTGCTGCGGCTGACCTGGCCGGCCGATCGTGTGAGCCCTTTCGCATTGTCCGCGGAGAAACAAAACTGGCGACGTAAGGATCTCGTCCGTAGGTTCGTGGCGGTGCCATCATCGCCTGGACGGTCTCGGCGCAAGGGGACGTCTCCCGGTGGCATCCGTGCGCCGAAACGATCCGTGAACTGCCGAGCTGATTGCAGAGGTGGAGGGGCATGCGTCATCCAGGAACCATCCCTCAGTTGCCTGAGGCGTTTCGTCCGGGTGACTACGTTGAGATCGCCGTTGATCAGTACGGCGCTGATGTGGCCGGATCGGACGTGCGGTTCGCGCGCGTGGAACGGTGCGAGCACCTGCCGTCGGGAAGCATTGCCACATCTTTCGGCGACCAGCCCTGCGTCGCAATCCTCTGCCATGGGATGCCGGGGCCGCTGCTTCTCCACGGAGGCGATCACCGCATGCTGGCGCAGATCGATCCTGCGCGCGAAGAACACGACCGGCGGAGCCCTTGGTGGCAGCTCGACGGCGCACCGTTCTTCGCGGGTGCCAGGATTCGCCAGCTTGGCGATGGTGACGACTGGCGGTGCAGGGTCGACCCTGCCTCGTTTCGTACCGTCGCTTGGCCGAGCCGGGATGCGCCGCCACGTTCGCCGCGCCGCGCCGCCACCGTCACCATGCCCGCCAGCGCCCTGGCGCCCGGCGACTACCTGGAGGCGATTGGGGTTCGCTACCCGGAGGGCGACCGCACCGCCGATGAGGGGTTTGTACGCATCCAATGGGTCGGCGCCTTGGACCGGGATCTGGCCGCTCAGCTCGTCGCCCGGCCCGACTGGCACAACGATCGACTGGTGTTGGTCACCATGCGCGGCTCAGCCGATGTGCTTGTGCTGCGGCCGGACCACGAGGTGCGCATCCTGGCTTGGGTCAATCCCGAGCGGGCCGCCTGGGAAGGTAGCCTGGATGCGGAAGGTGAAGGTCCGCCTGGGCTAGTGAGCATCCAGGGCCTCCAGGCACCCACTCCCGCCGAGCTCGAACACGCCGCAGCTATCCGGGCTCAATGCCAAAGCCGCGTCCAGGTGCCGGACGATGAAATCAGTCTGTACCCGCAGCGCTACACCGATGCTGCTGAGCGACGCCAGCTGCTGGAGGGCGTCAACGGCGTGCGGATGGTCCCGCTGTCCGCTTTACCCTGGCCGCACAACCTCTTCAAGTGCGCGCATCGGCAACGAGCCGACGACGTCTTAGCCAGTTACCCAGCACCCGACCGTGACGGCGGGGCCGAGCAGATGTCGCAGGCCGCGCACGCCGAACTGTTCGGGCAAATGACCGCGGAGGATTTCGCCGCCTGCCTTTATCATCAGGTGAACTGGCAGGCCATCGGGGAGGTAGCCCGCCGGGCCGTGGAGCAGCACGACGGAGACTGGGAGGCCGCACTCGCGCGGTCAGACTCGCCCGCACTCACCGATGACGATACGACGTGGCTGAGCTACCTGTTCGCCGATCCGCTTTGCTGGAACGATGGAGAGGACAGCTTCGTCAACGGCCAGCACCGCGCGTGCGCGCTTCGCGTGGCAGGCGTGCCAGCGTGTCCAGTCGATGGCCGCTACATCCCCACCGACTCCTACCCTTCAGCATTACCCGCACGCGATCATGCCCAGCAGTTCGTGACGCAATTCTGGTTCGCCTACCTGAAGAAGCGCCTGAAAAGCGACGCCCTTGTCGCGGTGGCTGCACGGTTCTTGATCGCACGACCAGCCCTGCGTCGCCTCCTCTTCGGAAACCCGACCACGGCAGGCTCCCGGCCTGGTAGGAGCAGGCGAGGAGCCTCCGGGCAGAATTGAACGGCAATCGGGGACGAAACGCCCGGGCTTGCTTGGGCCTCAGCATGTACTCAAACCTGCTGCGGGACCTGACCGTCACGTTCTCCTCACGCACATCCCACAGCGCGGCGTGACAGTCGCTTCCTCGGGCCCGACTGATTCTTACCATCTCGCCATCGACAGTTCCGAGAGAGTGTGCCGCAGCCACGCCTTCCTTCACGGAACCGGAACCGGAACCGCCGGAGAGTCATCGCGATCGCTGGGCCGCGCTCAAGACCGCCAGGCACAGGGCCATCGCCGTGGCGAACGCCCCACCGCTCACCAGCGCCGATTCGGCGAGCCCCGCCCCAGTCTGGCTTTTCAGTATGCCCGCGACCAGGGCGACCACCAGGGAGAAAAGCGCGGCGACCGCCAGCCACAGGGAGCGAGCGGCACCCGGCTCGGGGGGAGGTTGCGAGTCCACGTGGAGATTCCTTTCTTGAAGATGGGTTCACGCCAGGTCAAGCGTGAGTGCACCGCTCATGAGGCCCTTGGTCAGCAGAGCGCGGGCGTCGGTGGCGGCGGTGACCAGCTGCCTGTGGAGTGAGATCTGCAGGTCGAGGTCGTGGAGCAGGGCGGCGACGCGCCGCTGTACGGCCATCGGGGGCAGCACTACCGGTAGCTCCCCGAATGAGCGGGCACTGATGGAGGGCGCTCCTGCCGCAGCCGAGCGGTTACGTACCCAGTCGAGTGCGTACGGCTGCGACAGGAAGGCCAGCAGATAGAGCGGATCAAAGACCTCCGGCCGGCGTGCACGCAGCCGGAACAGGTTGTGGTGCGGCAGCCACCCGTGCTGCCCGTCGCGCACCAGTGCAGGAGAGGTCAGCGCGCCGGACCGGATGCAGATGATGTCGCCGCCTTGGAGCAGGTATCGCTCGTGCGTCGCGGCGAATTCAGCCGAGATCTTCTCCTGGTCGGAGCCGGTGATGTGGCCGTCCCGCAAGTGTCTGGGCCGTACCAAGGGGACGGCACCATCGGATGAGCGCCGCTCGTCGCGTAGTTGCGCATACGAGGGACCCGCCTGGATCTCGCACACCTCAGCCAGCGTCGTGCGCGTCCAACCGTTTGGGAGCGGGGAGAGCGAACCGCCGGTCCCCTGGGCGAGCGCCGTAACGTGGACGCTAACCGCGCGGTCCGCCTCGTTCGCCTGCGCCCGCACATTGGCCAACCGCTCGAATGCGTCGATGGCCGCGCTCAACTCTCCGGCCGTACCTTCCGGCGGGTCGTCCGCCAGATAGTCGGCGGGGTTGAGCGAGAAGTCGTTGGCGCGGATGTCGCGGGGCGAAACCGCGATGCCGAGGCTGTCGCCTGTCGACTGGCAGTCACACCACTGCCGATATGTGGTCACGATGGCGTCCCGGTCGTCCGGGGGTAGCCTCCGGTGGTTGCGGGATTTCTCTGCTCGTTCTCGCGCGTCTATAAAGAGCACCGGCGCGCCGGGACTGCCCGGTCGGCGCAACAACCACACCGATACGGGCACATCCGTGGCGGGGAACAGCCTGCCCGGCAGGGCGATTATGCACTCGACCACGCCCGCGTCCACCATATTGCGGCGAATGTCCCGCTCCGCCTTGCTGGCCGATGTCCCAGCGCTCTGCGGCATGATCACGGCTGCCTTGCCGCCGTCTTCCAGCGATTGCAGGATGTACTGCAGCCAGGCGAAGTTGTCGTTTCCCACTGGCGGCACTCCGTATGGCCACCTCGCCGGGTTTCTGTCCCGCATCGTCGAGCCCATGTTGAATGGAGGATTCGTGATGATCACATCCGCCCGAACACCCGGCCGGCTCCCGTGAGCCTCCCATGGGGCGGCAGTTCCGACCTCCAGGCTCGCATCCGCACCGTCTAGAGCCAGATTCATCATGGCGTACCGGAGGGTTTCCAATCGGGGGCTCTCGCCGCGCACGCTCGCGCCCACGCCTGCCGCCTTGGCGGTCGCGACCAGCAACTCGCCCCCTCGAGCGTACGGGTCGTAGATGCGCTTGATCCCGTCTGCTCGGGAGACGACGAGGTCGGCCATAAGCCTGGTTAGCGCGCGAGGCGTGAAGAACTCACCACTGCGCAGCGCGACCTGTTCCTCGTACCTCCGAAGAAGCTGCTCGTACGTCTCGCGTCCGAGGTCGGCCGAAAGGCGAACGACCTCCCTGAGCTCCTGGACAGTGCGTGGAGTCAGCCGCACCAAGGAGTCCTGCAGTCCAGGGGGCACGCCACGTCGGCGCAGGGCCTCGTCCGCTGCGTGCCCGATGTCGCGGAGTAGTTCCTTGGCCCGCTTTGCGCTGTCGGTGCGCATGGCCAGCTCGCGTAGCCTTGTCCAGCGGTTTCGCTCGGCCACCCACAGGAAGTTGAGCGTGAGCAGCAGGGTCAGGTAGTCGGCCATGGCGGCAGAGCCCCTGACGCCGTCCGCTAGCGCCAGCAGCTCGTGCAGCCGTCGTACGTGCCCGCGGCTGGGCGAATCCCCGACTGCAGGAAGCGGCTCATCATCGGGCAGATTGCGCCGGACCCGGTCACCGTAGGTGGTGCCGAGAGGCTCATCATCGATCAATCTGTTGACCGGGACGCGCCGCTTATCCAGCCAGGTGAGCACACTCTCGAGCTGGAAGTATTCCGCCTCCCCTGCCGACACCGGCTTGGGAAAGGCCAGTTTCTTCTCCCAGTTTGTGACAGCCGGGCGTGTCACTTTGGCCCATTCCGCGATCTCCGTCCGGGTGATCAGCCGCCGGGCATTCCTCTGCTCCACCCGCATCTCTCGCTGCTGTGCCATGAGAACGACTGTAGAGGGAGCAACCCGGCTATCACCCCGTGCGCACCACCGGTGCGCATCCTAGGACTCCGCCATGCGTGGAGCCGTGCGTGAGCAGCCAGACCTGTCCTAATGCCCCTGATCTGCAGAAAAAACCATCGGTCGGCCTTCGTGTTGATCTTTGGTGATGTAGTAGTCGCCAAAAAGTGGGTTAACAGATTTCTGTGACGATCAATGATGGGGATAGCTTCCCTACCCACACTTCGCGAGGTGCTTGGTCGACTATCAAGGGCAGAGTAACTCCTAGAGGCAGCGGGCCGGTCTTGGGAACCTCGGCCGCGGCGACCACGGTAGGCATCGTCGACGTCACTCTGCCAGGGCAGCAGAAGGATTGGCACGTCCATGGGGGGTGCGTCGGGCCAGCCGGGGCGCAGGCGGGCGACAGGCCGCCAGCCCCCGCTTCGTGGAGCCGTTCGAGGGCCCAGGAGGCAAAGCTCGATGGGTGCCCTCTGCTGTCGGAGGCATCTCGTTCGCTCTCACGCGAGCTATGTGGGATTCGCTTCTAGGTGACGAGCCTCGCGTCGGGGCTCCCTGATCAGGTGATATTCGGGAATGCATCGTTGCAGTGCTCGCATCGCCGTTCGGCGAACCTCTCAAGGTTTCCCGCCTGTGCCCGCAGGGGATTCTCTGGGCTGATGCTGGTCCAGAGGCCTAGACGAGGTTGGGGGACCCGCCCCCAGTCGCGCTCCATGATCTCCTTGACGGCCGTGTGAGCGCACCCTCCCGGCAAGTGAGCGAACCGGTTGGGGGAGATCAGAATCTCGAAGGGGGCGAATGTCCTCGTTGGTCCGCCCGAGCAGGCGCAGCCCAGGCCCACGATAAGACCACATCGCTCGCAGAGGGTTTCCTTCATATGGACATTATCGGGAGCGGTGTCGAAGCTTTTGTGCGCTGGGACGGACAGTCCACAATTTCGATCGATGGTCTGATCGTCGAGGTCCCCAATTCGGTTGACATGCGGCGATTTGTGAAGATATGGGCCTATTGTCGGTTTTGGGCTGTTGGTCTCGTTGTCCTCATCTCACCCCTCGAAGTCTTTACTTGCTTATTGATCACCCCCTAGTGGAGCGCATTTCTCCAGGTGGGAGCGTGTTTTGGGGTGGCGTTCGATTCCTCCCGATTTGAGCATTCCGGAGTTGTTCTCGCAGGTCAGCGCGATTCGATACACGTCCGGGACGGCTTTCGGATGCCGCCCTGGAAGCGCTGGTCCCAAACTGTTTCCGAATTCTCCCCAAACCAGATGAGTGGCTGGACGTGTCCTGATCCATTCGGGCACGTCAACGGGGGTTCACATGCCACGAATCTCGTACGACCGGCCAGAAGCGCACCCGACCATCGCGCGGACGATCACCTGGGACCCGAGCCTGCTCGACACGGTCGAGCGGACTCTCAGGCAACTCTGCGAGGGCCCCGATCCGCTCGCCATCGACGGCAAGGCGATCGGGAACGGTCTGCCCGCCCGGCTCATCCCGCTCACCGAACTCCGCGCGATCCTGCTGCACCCCTCGGCCGACCGCACCACCCGCGACGCGGCCTGGCGTGAGCTCATCACCCAAGCCAGGACATACGGCGACGCCTGGACGATCGGCTGCGTCGGCGTGGCCCTGCCCGGCCTGCGACGCGTGATCTCCACCCTCTCGCGCGCACCCTCGGCAACTGACAGGGCGGACATCACCGCCGAGGTGGTCGTCGGCTTCGTCCACGCCCTCGACGACATCGACCTGGACCGGCCCCGCATCATGCTCCGGCTGTGCCGTATCGCGCGAAAGGCGGGGCAGCGAGCGCGCCGGGCCGACGTGGTTCCGGTTTCGCCGGACACGATCCTGCGGCCGATGTCGGCACCGCCCAGCGGCCACCCCGATCTGCTGCTCGCCGACGCCGTCGAGCAGGGGATCATCACGAGGTTCGAGGCCCAGCTGATTGGAACAACCCGCCTCGAAGATGTGAATCTGACCGACGTCGCGGAGACGCTCGGTCTCGGCTACGACGCGCTGCGCAAGCGCAGGAGCCGCGCCGAAGCCCGCCTGCGGGACGCGATCCTCGACGGCCGGGTCAGCACCAAGATTCACGACTCGATGTCCGATCCGGCCTTCTGATCGGCGTATTTCCCGAGTGTCAGAGGTCCGCACCGGCTGGCGAAGGCCAGGGCGGTCCACCGGTCCCCAGCCGCACCCGCCACCCGTATCCCGCGAAGGAGGAAACCCAGCGGCCCCGCCGGTCGAGTGCGGACCTCTGGCACCAGCGCCCGCTGTCATCGAGGAGGCTTTCATGCCCACGCCATCGCGCTCGGGACACCGCCGGATGGGCATCACCTGGACCCGCTGCTGGACCTTCGCGCTGATCGCCGTCGCAATCGTGCTTTGCACGTCGCCGGCCTGGGCCGCGGATCTGCTCGCCGCTCCGTCCTCGTTGAATCAGGTGATCGACAACCTGCGCAACGTTATCGTCGGCCTGCTCGTCGGGCTGGCCACGCTGTTCCTGACTATCGGGGGCGTCCGCTACATGCTGGCCGGAGGCGACCCCGGTGAGGTCGAGGCCGCCAAGAAGACGCTCCGGTACGCCGCCTTCGGGTACGGGATCGCCGTCTTGGCGCCGCTTCTGGTCAACATCCTCAAAGGGATCGTGGGGGCGTAGTGATGCTTCGTCGTCGTTCCCCTACGGCCCGAGGCGGAGATCCGCGGCTCGCGGTCGGCGTCTGTGTTCTTCTGGCGGTGTTCATGGCCGGCCTGCTGGTTCTTGCGGCTTCGCCGGTCGCCGCCGCATCTCCTCGTCCCACGCCGTCACCGCAGGTCGGTCGGGCAACGCCGTCCACAGGCTGTGGGTGGCTGGACATGGGCTGCAAGGTGAACGAGGCGGTCAACGGCTGGTTCACCAGCCTGGTGCGGGACGCGGTCAACCCGGCGTTCCGGCTGGTCGGGCAGAGCCTGCTGTCGTCTCCTCCGCCGTCGATGCTCGCTCGCGTCCAGGAGTTGGCCGGTCACGTCGCCCTGGTTGCGAACGCGCTGCTGGTGCTGTTCGTGCTCGCGGGCGGGCTGATCGTCATGTCGTACGGCAGCGTGCAGACCTCTACCACGGTCAAAGAGGTCGCCCCTCGCCTGGTGGTCGCGGCCATCCTCATCAACGGCTCGCTACTTGTCTGCGAGCAGGCGATCGAGCTGGTCAACGCGTTGGTGGAGGGCCTGCTCGGCGACGGCGTGAACCCGCAGCGCGCCGGCGATCTGCTGGCGAGCAAGGTCCTCGCCCTGGTCACCAACCCGTCCGGCGCGGTGATCTATCTCGTGCTGATGGCCGGTACGGCGGTGCTGATGGGCACGATTCTCGCGTTCATCGCCGTCATCCGGATCACGCTGCTGCTGTTCCTGATGATCGCCGCGCCGCTCGCGCTGCTGTTCCATGCGCTCCCGCAGACCGAGGGCATCGCCCGGCTGTGGTGGCGCTGCTTCTTCGGAGTGCTGGCGATCCAGGTCCTGCAGGCGCTGGTGCTCATCCTGGCGTTCAAGGTGCAGCTCACCCAGCCCGAGGCCCGTCCTGGTGAGGCCGCTCTTTCGAGTGGTGCTGCGCCGGTTGCGCAGGCGACCGACGTGTTGATCCTGATCGGCCTGCTGTATGTACTGATCCGGATCCCTGGCTGGGTGGCCCGTACCATCTGGCAGCAGGCGCAGCCCCGCCTGGCGATGCGCCTGGCCCGTACGTTCCTGATGTACAAGACGCTCGGCGTCGTCGGTGGCCTGTTCCGCGGCTCCCGAGGTGCCGGAGCCGCAGCGCGGCTGGGATCGGCTCCAAAGTCCAGTACGAGCGTGAGCCACATGGGGGGACGAACCAGGCCGGGTCTCGCACTGGCCACCAGCTCAGGCCCCGGCGGTTCGGGGGTTGCAACTCAACCCGCGTCCGGCCCCGGTTCAGCTCACGTCCAGACCTCGCATGCAGGCACAGGCCGCAGTCCGGCAGCGGCTTCCTCGCCCAGAGGGCAGCAGCTCACGTTGCCGATCCCGCTTCCTGCGAGCCGGGGCAGGCAGGGGACACAGCTTGCCCTGCCGTTCCCGGTCCAGCGCGTCCCCCGGCCGCAGGCCCCACCCATACCGCGCCCACGGCCCACAACCTGGGTCCGGCCCAAGCCGCCATGGGTGCAGGACCGGCTGCCCGGTATGCCAACCCGCCGCTCACGCCCGGTCCAGCTCCGGCTTCGTCTGGACCCTCCACCCGACCGCAAGGGAGGTAGGCGATGACCGATAGCGAGCCCCTGATCGCGCGGATACCCGCAGATGTGGACCGGCCCGACAAGGTCGTCTCCGGGCTCACCGCACGGCAACTCCTGATCCTGACCCTCACCGGCGGAATCGCCGCCGTCATCTACTGGACGGCGGGGAAGCTTCTGCCGATCGTCGTACTCGCCGCCACGCTGCTGCCTCTCGTCGCGGTCGGTATCGCGGTCGCGCTCGGCCGCCGCGACGGGCTCACCCTGGACCGGTACGGCCTTGCCGCGCTCCTCCATTGGCGTTCGGCCAAGGAACTGGTCACCGCCCCCGAGGGAGTGCCCGTGCCGCCGCGCTGGTGCCGCGTGCGCGGACGCCTGCCCCAACCGTTGAAGCTGCCGGTCCGTGCCATCCGCACCGACGGAGTGCTGGAGCTGACCGATGGCGGCGTCGCCGTACTGGTCGAGGCGTCCACGCTCTCCTTCCACCTGCGCACGGCGGACGAGCAGGCGGCGCTGGTCGGAGCGTTCGGGCGATGGCTCAACAGCCTCGACGCCCCGGTGCAGATCCTCGTCCGCGCCCGCCGTATCGACCTCAGCGGCCAGATCGACGCCGTCGAAGGGCACGCTGCGACGTTGCCGCATCCGGCGCTGGAGGAGGCGGCTCGTGAACACGCCGCCTTCCTGGCACAGCTCAACGCTGCACGCGACCTGCTGACTCGGCAGGTGCTCATCGTCATCCGCGAGAACTCGCCCACGACGGGGCGACGCAGAGCCGTACGAGACGCGGGGGCGGCCGTGGTGCTCCGCCGGGCCGCCGAGGCCGGACGATCCCTGGCAGCGCTTGGCCTCACCGCACACGTGCTCGACGCCGAAGCCGCACACCAAGCGCTGGCCGAGTGCCTCGACCCCGGCGGCGACATCATCAGCGAAACCTTCGCGGAGCCCGTCACTGGCAGGGAGGAACGATGACACTTCGGCACGGCACATTCACTCACCCGGGCGCGCTGCGGATCGGTGCCCGCAGCCTCGCCCTGCCTCACGGGGTTACCGCGTCGTTCGCGGTGACCGGGTACCCGCGCGAGGTCGGGGCGGGCTGGCTGGAGCCGCTGGTGACCTACCCCGGACGGCTGGACGTCTCGCTGCATATCGAGCCGATCCCGAAGGCGGTGGCCGCGATGCGGCTGCGCCGCCAGCTCGCTCGCCTGGAATCCACCAGCCGCGCCGACGCAGAACACGGCCATCCCGAAGGCGGTGGCCGCTTGCAGGACTTCGAAGCCGAAGCCGCGGCCGATGACGCCACCGATCTGGCCGCCAGCCTCGCGCGTGGACACGGTCGCCTTTTCCGGCTCGGCCTCTACCTCACCGTCCACGCCGCCGATGAGGACGAGCTGGAGGTCGAGGTCGAACGCGTCCGCACGCTCGCCGCGTCCCTCATGCTGGAGGCGCAGCCGACGACCTTCCGCGCCCTGCAGGGCTGGGTGACGACCCTGCCGCTGGCCACCGATGCGATCCGGCTGCGCCGCAGCTTCGATACCACCGCGCTCGCCGCCGCTTTCCCGTTCACCTCACCTGACCTGGCGGGCACTGCCAGCGGCACGGCCGTGCTGTACGGGGTGAACGCCACCAGCTCCGGGGCGGTGCTGTGGGACCGCTTCGCCCAGGACAACCACAACTCCGTCGTCCTGGCCCGCAGTGGAGCCGGCAAGAGCTTCTTCACCAAGCTGGAGATCCTCCGGCTGCTCTACCACGGAGTCGAAGTCGCGGTCGTCGACCCCGAGGACGAGTACGCGCGCCTCGCCTACGCAGTCGGCGGGACCCACCTTCGCCTCGGCGCGAGCGGCGTGCGCTGGAATCCTCTCGACCTTCCGGCAAGCCACGGACCGGAGGACGACGTCCTCGCCCGCCGTGCGCTGTTCCTGCAGACGCTGATCGCGACGATGCTCGGTGAACCCCTCGACGCGCATACCCGCGCGGTGCTCGACTCGGCGATCCTGACCACCTGCGCCAAGGCAGGCATCACTCGCGACAGCCGTACCTGGCACCGGCCCGCGCCGCTCCTCGCCGACCTCGTCGCCAGCCTGCAGGGCGAGAACCTCGCGAGCAGGCTCGCGCCGTACGTGACCGGCTCCTACCGGGGACTGTTCAATGGGCCGACCACCACCCACCCCTGCGGTCACCTGATCGTGTTCTCGCTGCGCGACCTGCCCGAGGAGTTGAAAGCGGTCGGCACGCTCCTCGCGCTGGACGCTATCTGGCGCAGGGTCGCCAACCCTCGCGATCGGCGCCGACGCCTCGTTGTGGTGGATGAGGCGTGGCTGCTCATGCGCGAAGCCGAAGGTGCCCGTTTTCTGTTCCGGATGGCCAAGGCCGCCCGCAAGCATTGGGCCGGACTCGCCGTCATCACCCAGGACGCCGCCGACCTGCTCGGCTCCGACCTGGGCCAGGCCATCGTCGCCAACGCCGCCAGCCAGATCCTGCTCCGCCAGGCTCCACAGGCGATCGACGCCGTTGGCGACGCCTTCGACCTGTCCGACGGCGAACGGCAATTCCTGCTCACGGCGGAGCGGGGCGAGGCGCTCATGGTTGCCGGCCCCGCCAACCGGGTCGCCTTTCAGGTTGTCGCCTCACCCGCCGAAGCGATGCTGGCCACCAGCGATCCAGCGCAACTCGCCGCTCTCGACACCGCCGAGCCACCTCCGCTCCGGAGCTTGGACGAGGAGGGCGACCCGCTGTGAACGACCTGCCCAGGCTCCTCGACGAGCTGCCGCAGCGGTTGCCCGAGCTCATGTGGACGTACGGCTGGCGCGTCGCCGTCGTGGCCTTCGCATTCGCGAGCTTGCTGGCGGTTGTACGCCGGTTGCTTTGGCGTCTTCGCTACGTACGGCTGGCGCGGGATGCGCGGCTCGTGGAGATCTCCTGCCCGCCCCAGGCCGACCTCGCCGGTGCTGTCGCGCTGTGGTCGCATCTGGTCGGGCTGCTGCGGCCAGCCTGGAAGCGGTTCCTGCTCGGCCAGCCGCACCTCGTGTTCGAGTACGTTGGCGACGCCGCCGGAGTGCGGATCCAGGTGTGGGTGCCCGGATGCGTTCCGAACGGGATCATCGAGAAGGCCGTGCAGTCCGCCTGGCCAGGGGCAACGGCCACGACCAGGCCTGCCGTACCGCCATTGCCGCTCAATGCTGGCGCCACGGGTGGTCGTCTTGTCCTCGGCAGCGCTGAGCACTTCCCGCTCAAGCACGACCACGACGCCGATCCGCTCCGGGCGCTGCTCGGTGCGATGTCCGGACTTGGTCGCGGTCAGCACACGGTGGCGCAGCTCCTCGCCCGGCCCGCAACCGGAGCCCGGCTCGGACGCGCTCACCGAGCAGCGGCCTTCCTGCGAGGCGGACGCTCGACGCACCCGTTGGGGGAGTGGTTCGACCTTGTCACTCCCGGCCACGGGACGATGTCCGGCGACGGGCACCCCGCCGAGCTGGCCCGCATGTTCCCCGAACGCGCCGAGCAGGTCAGGGCGATCCTGGCCAAGGCGAGCCAGCCCCGCTACGAGGTCGCCATCCGGTACGGCGTGGCCACCACATCCGGTGCAGACGGCTGGCTGCGAGGCCGCGCCCACAGCGTGGCGTCGGTCTTCGCGCTGTTCACCTCCGGCCACCAGTACCTGCGGCGACGCCGCCTCTGGCGTCCGGCCCGCGCACTGGCCGCGCGACGACTTGACCGGGGTTACCTGCTGTCGGTCGCCGAGCTGGCCGCCATCGCCCATCTGCCACTGGACGCCGACGCCCCCGGCATCACCCGCGCCGGAGCGCGTCCCGTCGCCCCGTCACCGGCTGTTCCGTACGACGGGCCGGTTCGGGTCCTGGGGGACGCAGACAGCGGCCCACAGCGGCCCGTGGCCCTGTCGATCGCCGACGCCCGGCACCACATCCATGTGGTCGGGGAAACCGGCGTCGGGAAATCGACCCTGCTCGCGAACATGATCCTCGCTGATGCCGCGGAGGGCCGCGGCGTGCTGGTCATCGACCCCAAGGGAGACCTCGTCGGCGACGTGCTCGCCCGGCTGCCCGAGTCGGCCATCGGCCGTACCGTCGTCTTCGACCCCGCCGACTCCGGCAGGCCGCCGAGCGTGAACGTCCTCGCCGGACCGGATCCTGCCTTCGCCGTCGACTCGATCGTCACCATCTTCCACCGTTGCTTCTCCTCCGCCTGGGGACCGCGAGTGGATGACCTGCTGCGTTCGGCCTGCCTGACGCTCACCACGGTGAACGGCCCGCGCGCCACCCTCGCCCAGGTGCCACGCCTGCTCACCGAGACTGGCTACCGCACCCGCGTCGTACGCCAACTGAGCGACGAGCTGCTGATCGGCTTCTGGCAGGCGTATGAGGACCTCACCCCAGCCGGGCGCTCGGCCGTGATCGGGCCGGTGATGAACAAGCTCCGCGCGGTGCTGCTCCGCCCGTTCGTCCGAGATGCTCTCGCGAGCCCCGTTTCATCGGTCGACCTCGGCCGGCACCTCGATGAGGGAGGCATCTGCCTGCTCCGCGTCCCCAAGGGAGTGCTCGGCGACGACGCCTCGCGGCTGTTCGGCTCGGTGCTGCTCGCTCACACCTGGCAGGCCGTCACTCGCCGCTCCCGCCAGGCGCAGGCCGTACGGCACGACACTGCGATCTACGTCGACGAGTGCCACAACTTCCTCAACCTGCCGGGCAGCATCGCCGATGTCCTGGCCGAGGCTCGTGCGTACCGCCTGTCGCTTGTTCTGGCCCATCAGCATCTCGCCCAGCTTCCCAAGGACTTGCGCGAGGCGATCTCCGCCGACGCCCGCAACAAGCTGTTCTTCGCCGTCTCTCCCGAGGACGCCGCCGACCTGAAAGCGCACGTCGGGCCCGTGCTGTCCGCGCACGACCTCACGCACCTCGGCGCGTTTCAAGCCGTCGGACGCCTGGTCGTCGACGGAGCAGCGACGCCTGCCTTCACCTTCCGCACCCGCCCGCTGCCCGCCGCCGTCCCCGAGCGAGAGGCCCAGGTACGGCAGGCCTCCCGCGCCACCTTCGCGACCACTGGAGGACCGGTGAAACCACGTAACTCGGCCAGAGCGAACGACGAACGCCTGTCCGGAAGGGCTCCCAGCGGGGGAGCGGCATGACGCGCCCAAGCACCCGGCAGCGCGCCAGTCGTACCGTGCCACCCCGGGCATCCCGCGCGGTCATCGCCGAGCTCGCGGCCCGGCTCACCCCACGTGACTGGCAGATTCTGGAGCTCGCCCACGAGCATCGCGTACTGACTACCCACCAGCTCGCCCGGGCGTACTTCACCTGCTCGGACAAGGCTCGTCACCGGTTGCTGGATCTCTACCGGCTCGCGGCCCTTGACCGGGCCCGCCCCTGGACTCCGATGGGATCGGCTCCTTGGCACTGGGTGCTTGGCCCGGCGGGGGCTGCCGTCCTGGCCGCACATCGAAGTATCACGGTGCGGGAACTGGGCTACCGGCACGACCAGACGCTGGCTGTCTGCCATTCCGCCACGCTCGGCCATCTGATCGGTGTCAACGACTTCTTCACCCGGCTGAAGGCCGAGCAGGAGGGCGAGCTGACGGCCTGGTGGGGCGAACGCCGCTGCACGCAGCTCTGGGGCGACATCGTCCGCCCGGACGGGTACGGCCGGTGGGCCGAAGGCGGCGTCGAGGTTGACTTCTTTCTCGAACACGACACCGGCAGCGAAACCCTGGCCCGGGTGGTCGCCAAGCTAAGCACGTACGCCGAACTTGCCGAGGCCACCGGCATCAGCACACCGGTGCTGTTCTGGCTCCCGAGCACTCGCCGGGAGCAGCACCTCCGCGCTGAGATCGGCACGCCTGAGGCGCCGGCCGCCACCGCGGTCCAGACGACCTCCGGGCCACGCGAGGCGGTGTGGCTTCCGATCGACTCCGCCAGACGCCGGCTGCGGCTGATCGAACTTGCGGACCTTTGGCCTTCCTCACGAGGAGGGGACTCGTGCGTGGAGTGATGGCGGCGGTGGCCGGAATGGTGCTGGTCGTCGTTCTGCTCACCGGCGTTACTTCCGCCCTGCTCGACGGGCCGCTACCGGGTGCGCAGACCGGTCGGCCGAGGGACATCCCGCCCCGCTATCTGGCGCTGTATGCCAAGGCAGCCAAGACCTGCCCAGGCCTGGACTGGGCGCTGCTGGCCGCCATCGGAAAGGTTGAATCCGGCCACGGGACCAACACCGGCCCTTCTTCGGCTGGAGCACTCGGGCCGATGCAATTCATGCCCGCGACCTGGAAGACGTACGGCATCGACGGGGACGGCGACGGCCTGGCGGACATCACGAACCCCGCCGATGCCGTGTTCTCGGCGGCCCGCCATCTGTGCGCCTCCGGCGTCGACCACGATGTCCGCCAGGCGCTCTTCGCCTACAACCACTCCTGGGAGTACGTGGATCAGGTGCTCGCGGTGGCGGAGCGGTACCGGCGAGCATCTGCGGTCGCGCTTCCGCCGTCGGCGGTCGCCGCCCGGGTGATCGCCTACGCCCGAGCCCAGCTCGGCAAGCCATACCGGTGGGGAGCCGATGGCCCAGATGCCTTCGACTGCTCCGGGCTTACGATGCGCGCCTACCAGACCGCCGGGATCACCATCCCGCGCGTCACCTATGACCAGTGGCGTCATGGCGTACACGTCCCGCGTGGGCAGGAGCAGCCCGGCGACCTGGCCTTCTTCCGCATGGAGCCCAGGGGCCCCGGCCACGTCGGCATCGTCATCGGCGGCGGTCAGATGATCCACGCCCCCCAAACCGGCGATGTTGTCTCGACTGCCTCCTACGCCCACCGGACGGATTTTGTTGGCTTCGCACGGATTATCTGGAGACCTATCAAGTATCGGGAGATGCGCCTTTGAAGAACGTAATAGCATGATTACAGGGATGCATCAGTGACACAACGCCAACGGCCGCGACGCATCCGCTCGCCTCAGTCGGCCACGATCTGATCATGATCTCGCCAATGAGATCCGCCGACTATTCGCGCTGCCGACCCGGCTACCCATAGACGGGTCGCACATCCAGCGCTGGTCACTATGGCGGCTACGCTGCCAGACGCAAGCGCGACGATCCCACTAGCAGCGGCAACGAATCAAAGATTGCTAGGTGCAACTGTCCTATTAAGGACACGGTTCTTTCTGGCGACATGGCCACATGTCTATAACCCACAGCGAGCGGACGTTCTTGTCCTTTCTGAATCGTCGAACAACTTGCGGGGATGCCTCCTGAATTAAGCCGTAGATCTGACTCTCTTGGGCAACAGCCCGAAGCGAGTTGAGTGAGATTCCAAACTTATCCAAGATTGGTCTGTCTTTATCAGTCAGCCGCTGAACCCAGCTTCGAAAGGTCTCGACTGCGGAATTGCCGTGGCAGGCAGGCTTCACGGGCGGTGGGGGGCAGCCGATATCTCCCCCCCAGTATATCGGTCGGTCGTTCCCGGATCCGCGGGAGAGAAAGAATCGATTGGATTGATAATCCCAGACAAGATTCTTTTCGGCTATTGGGTTCTTAAACTCCACCAACGCTCTCGCTCGGATGCCGGTCGGGAGTCGAGGTAAGATCCAGTCACTCCCGTCTCCCGAGCCTCGACTAAAGTATCTAAGCGCACTATCCAGCCTATTAAAGGGTAGTTTCGAGATGTCCTTGATATTTCCAGTGCTGTCCAGAGTGACCGTAATGGGATAGTCGATATCCATGATCGGTGTACTGCTTTGATAGTATCCCGACCACTCCTCTCCGGCCACCCTGAACTCGTACCCGCCGGGGACTTGCTGAAGCCTGGAGTCGCTGACTAGTAATGGTGTACCTGGATTGCTGATCACGATAGCGCCGCGAAGGACGGTCTCCAGATGTGCCGGCGAGAATCTGTGACTTGATTGGGACGGCTGCTCTGTGGTTGCTCCACAAGCAAGACCTGTAGACGCAATAGCCAACATCGAGGTGTAGATCTTTATCCGCTTCATGGTTGCTCCTCTTCAATAAGGTGTAGACGCGGGTCGTGGTGGCGCCAGGACCCCACTCTGGCGCCACCACGACTATTGACTCACGGACGGCGACACGAGGCGGCGGTTTTCGCTCAGCTTCGCACCATCAGAGCTGATGTTTGACCGTGTCTCATCACCGGAAACAGGTCTTGTATATCCTGTCGCAATAGTAGGCATAGCCCAACCAGTCACTTGTCGGCGACAATTTCAGATGCGCATCCACTCCCTTGCTCTTTGCGAAGTTGAAGGTTCCTGTGGTGCTCTGGCGGTAGAGTCCGACGTTACACCATACGCCGGAGGTGGTGAAGCAGGTGGCGATTGCCGAATTATTGACGCTCCACATGGAGGTGCGGAATGTGACGCTGGCATTAGGGCCGCCTACTCTGCCAACGGCTTGGGCCGTCGCCCCGCAGTCCTTTGCAGCGCTTGCGGACATAGTAACGCCGGCGGCACCCGAAACATTTATGGCAGCAATCGGGATTCCGAATTCTCCGCCCACCCCTATTTCGAAGTTTGGCGTCACCTGACTCTGATCCACGCGGAAGCAGGCGGTAGTAGTTAGCTCTACATTAGACCACTTTCGAATGTAGTCATTGCGCTTTTTTGTAGCTTTGTCTGCAACCAACTTCCCGTTCTTCTTGATCTTAGGATTACGGAACGAGGAGTTCGTATAGACAGTGGTGACGGCGCCGATCTGGTCGACATTCCATTCATGGATATCCGGGCGAGGCTTGCATACCACCCAGCGGGAACCGCCGACAACTTCTAGCAGCATTCCCTTGGCAAGGCCCTTGCTGAGCTTGCTGGTGATCTTAATTCCTGTCCAGTACCGGCCTTGCGGACAGGTGGTTGCCGCGGATGCGGAGGTTGATTTTGCGGCCGAAGTGGCAGCCAGCGACGATGTTGACGAAGCCCCGAAGTATCTACCTAGGACGTCAGCGCCATCTCCAGTAGACGAACCGGTGCCAGTGTCGACGTAATCGCTGGAGTCTTCATTCTGGTCAGACGTCTCAAGCGTCACATTGAGACGATCGCAAGGATCGAAGGTGTACGTGACGTTTTCACTACTGTCACGGGGCTCGACCTGGCCTGGGGTACCGTTCTCGTCCTGCGTCTGAGCAGATTTCGCGCTAACTGATGCACCAGATGCCGCTGCGGAAGTTGTTTCTTTCCACGTGCGTTCCACCGTGGCCGACACTTGAATCTTGCCGTCTGCCGACGGAGACACGACTACGTTCTTCAACGTGACCGCAGAGTCGCTGCGCGTAATTCCCGCTTCGCTGAGTGACTGGAATTCCTGAGTTAGCGGGGCGTTCAAAACGGAGACAGCCCCCGCGACCCGGGAGTTCGGAGTCATCCCCGACACGCTCCACACGTCCGCCGCCTGGCCCTCAAGGACCGCATCCTGAGCCTGGTAGTAGCTCACGATCGCGTCGGTGTAGGTGGAAGCACCGCAGCCAGGTGGGGCCTTCGGCGTCACCGTAGTACTCAACCAGGCGCTTTCGCCAAAGCGCGTACGGGAGCGAACACGTACTGTGTACGTCGCGTCGTTCGTAAGACCGTCGATCCCGATCGTCGCGTCCTCAGTCACCTCGGAATCTACGAGAGCGCTGGTGGCGTCGAGGACTTCCACGTCATAGCCGTCCAGGACCGACATCGATCCGTTCGACTCAGGCACTCCCCAACTCACGGTGGCGGAACCGTCACCCGGGCCGGCCGCGAGATTCAAGACCGGACTGGGCGGTCCCGGAGGCACGTAGCTGATCTTGACCGACGCCGGTACATTCGCCGCCGCCTCTCCGAAAGTCATACGACCTGCGCGGCTGGTCTCAACCAAGAACCATGCGTAGACATCGTCCGTGACATCCACCTGCGGATTGGCGACGGTGGCCGTGTAGGTCGTCGCCACAGCCATGCCTGCCAGATCCGAAGCCTTGGTCTCAGAGGTTACCGAGTCGGAAAGGGGACGGAGAGAGATAGCGGCATCTGTCGGGCAGGTATCGTCTTCGCACGTCGCCGACCCCAGATCCAACAATGCACCATCGATCATGGATCCGTCCGGAATATCGGACAGATTGATCGCTAATGCGGTCACGGTAGCGTCGCCCGAGGTTCCATCCACATGGATGGTGTTTGTGTCAGTCAAGGGGCACGGTGCGCCGTTGCAGCCAGTCGGACTACTCTTACCAGATTTCAGATACAGGTGATCCTGCGCAAGCGTCACTGTCTGCATGAGGGGTGCTGTGTTGTCTTCGCCCTCAACCGGGTCCACTGTGAACGTCTCCGGCTCGCTCTTCGCGGAGCAGATTTCCTGGACGCACGTTTGGACCTGCCAAGAATACGTCTGTCCGCCCTGCACGGTTCCCTCGGGGACTTCGAGGGAGACGCGTTCCCTGCCAGGGACGGTCCGCTGGGCCAGCGGTACGGATCCGACAGGCTGTCCGAGACTGTTGGTGAGGTAGAACTTCGCGGTGACTGGACCGCCGGATGGCCGGGCAACCATCGCCGAAAGGATGGGAATCTGCGGATTGCCGAGGTTCGTCCCGGTTTCGGTGGGAGCGTACGGCGCGTCGGTTGTAATGCGGTAGTACGGGGTCTCGTTGCACATCCGCGGGGTGATGCCGGTCAGGCAGGCCTTGACCTTGAACTTGAAGCTGTCCGGGCTGCCCAGGTTGAACTCGTTGTTGATCACCTGGCCGGAGTCGGCGCCGGCTATCGGCGGGAACAGTTGCGCGGAGGTGAGCGCCGAGACCTCATTGGAGGCGGCACCGGTCTGGCCGGCGCCGTCGACGGCGATCACGCGGTAGTAGTACTGACTCTGGACCATGCCGCTGTCGCTGTAGGCCAGGTCGCTGACGGTGGCGACGCGTGTCTCCGCGGACGGCGTGAACCCGGCGGTCTTCGACCGGTGCACCTGGTAGGTGACCGCGCCTCGGTCGTCGGTCGCCGCGCCCCAGGACAGGTTAACCGTGTCGGGACCGGCCACGGCGTCCAATGTGCCGGGGGCGGACGGCGGGTCATCAGGGGCGGGAGCGCCTCCAACCGCAGTGTTCATGTCGCTCTGGATCTGCGCCTGGGTCAGGGCGACGTTGTAGACCCGGACCTCGTCGATCAGGCCTTTGAAATAGGTGCCTGCGATGGTGTCGGCGCCGATGCGGAGCGGCGATGTGCTCGTGTCGATGGCGCCTGAGACGTTGGTGCTGGCGACTTGGGAGCCGTTCACATAGGTCTTGATCGTCGCGCCGTCATAGACGCTGGCGATGTGGCTCCACGACCCGGTCGCCAGGGAACTGGTTCCGGTGGCGTAGAAGCCAGAGCCGCTCTGCTTCACCTCTGAGCTGGGAAGGTAGCTGTACGTGGGCGAGAACCAGCACACGAAGGGGTCAGCAGTGCAAATCTCTAGCGCCGGGAACAGTCCATATACGGATTCCGAGGCCGCTTCCTTCACCAGAGCGGGACGCTCGGCCCCCAAGGCGGCGGGCTGTACCCATGCCTCCAGCGTCAGACGGTTGGTCATCCGCAGGGAGGCCGAGTCCGGGACTGTGACCTGGCTGGACGTGCCGTTGAAGGACAGCGCTTGACCGTACTTGCCGGTTGCCCAGCTCGTGCCGCTCGCCGTGCCGGTGTTCCCCGTGCCGGAAAGGTCGGCCACCGTCGTGCCGGTGCCCTCGTTCAAACCGTACGCGGCGACCAGACCTGGGATGGCCGTGGGCGACGGGCTCGGCGAGGCGGTGGGAGTCGGGGATGGAGACGGGCTGGGCTCGGTGGTGGGGACGGGAATCGGCGTGGTCGGGTCCGAGATTGACACCAGGTAGTCGATCTTCTTGCCGTCGATCGAGGTGGACTTGTAGTTCACCTTCACGTCACTGGACCGTGAGATCGCGTCATTGCCGACGATCGAGTCGATGGATTCGCCCGTGACGGTGGGGATCTCGGGCGGGAGCAGGTAGTTGACCGTCAGCTTGGGAGGCGACTGCCCGGATTCGACAGAGTTGAAGGTCCAGTACTGCGCCGTGACCGGGTTGGGGTCGTCCGGCCAGCTGGAGCGCGGGTCCTCTGTCGACTTCAGCTCTACCCCGAAGCTGGCGGAACCCGTGGCCCAGTTCCTCGCCATCTGCGTGACGTTGAAGCTGGTGACTGTGCTGGAACTGCAACTGGGTGTGATCGTGACCGCGCCGGTGCTCGTGGTGGGCGGCAGGCTGCTCCACGACAGTGAGCTTGTCGACCATGATGAGGTGATCGGCGAGGCGGTGAGCGTACTGGAGGTGCACGGTCCGGCGTAGGAGCCGAGCAGCTGAATCGTGGCGGAGTCGACGTACTTTCCGGAGAAGCCGCTGGTGTCGCCGAAGCCGATGTAGCCGCGCAGGAAGTTCGGATAGATCTTGTTCGTGTAGGTGCAGACGGTACCCGTGCACACGCGCTCGGACTGGTAGTAGGTGCCGGTGCCGATGTTCAGCTCCGAGCCGGTCGAGTCAGCGGCGCCGGTCCTGGCCTGCACCCAGGCGTCCATCGTGGCGGTCAGGGACACGGTGGGGTCGACGGTGACCGGGTAGGTGGTCTTCTCGTCCGCGAGGAAGGCCGGATCCGGTTTGATCACCAGAACCTGGTCGCCGTTCTTGGCCGTGACCACGGAGGCGTCGATCTTGCCTCGCTGGTGCGGCAGTGTCTTGGCGTCGGTGCTGGGCGCCTCCGCCATGAACGGTTCCGCTGCCGAGGCGACGGTCTTGCCTTTGGCGTCGGTCAGCTTCAGCCCGCCGACCTTCGTCTCGGAGAGCGTCAGGCCCTTGGTCCGTACGGGCAGCCGGAACTCGACAGGTCCGGTCGGGCGCTCGCGAAGTACCACGTCGTGACGGAATCCTGTGGCGAGGGCGGTCACGACGAGGTCGGCCGCCGGGCCGGCCGCGCCCGCGTAGATGGCTTTGTTGTCCTCGATCCGGGGCTTGGGCAGCGGCGTGGGCCATTCCAGCGCGAACAGTTGGCTCTTGTCATCGCGTTCCAGCGAGGCGAGCTTGGTATCGCCGCCCTGGCTGAATCGGATGTCCGCCTTCGCCATTTTCGGCTGGAACGTTCCATCTCGTTCGACCAGCGTGGTGTCGATCCATTGGAAGGAGCCGTCCGCCTGCTTAACGCGGGCAGGTCCGGCGTAGGTGTCGGTGGTGATGTGGCCGTCCGGATAGGCCCAGGATCTGCTGGATTCGGTGCCTTTGGTGAGGACCTCGACGGGCTTGTTCTGCTCCTTGGCCTCGGCGATCGCGGCCCGCAGGTCCGCGTCCGGATCGTCTGGCTTCGGGAACGTCGTCGTGGCCGGAGCCGTCGGTTCAGGGCTTGGAGCGGGCTGGGCGTCGTCCGCCGCTGCAGGTACGGGGCCCGCCGTCAGCAGTGATGCCGCCACTACTGCTGCCAACAGGCCGGATAGCTTGCGGAGGCTGACGCCACCCAGTGGGGAGGGGGGTAATCCTGACTTGTTCACGTGCACCTCGTTCGGAGGTCAGTGGAATCGGTCAGTTGATCTTTTACAGGTGATCTTCAGGATCCTACAAGCGTGGACATCTGCTGCTTGATCGGCTATAAGGCCGACATAAGCAACGGAGGCGCTGGAATCTGGTAAGAATGCGATGTCAATATGGCGGCACTCTCGCCTGGGGAAACTGGCCGAACTGGCGCTGGTGGTCAGTAATCGACGGCTCGGTTGACGAGGGCCGTGCACGCGACCACCGGCACCATACGTGATGTAGATCACAATCTCCTCGGGCTCTTATGGACGCCATGTATCCCACCGGCAGGCGCTGGACGAAGTTGTCTCAAAACCGCAGGCTCGGCTTCCTGCCGTTGTCATGAGCTGGGCTACGACGAGGCCCGTCCTGTCGTATGGCGGGACGGGCCTCGCTTACATAAGTGCGAGCTGGCTGATCGGTGATCGGTTGGGCTTTGTTGGTCTCGTCCCGCTCGCGTATCCGGCGGCCCGTAGGGCAGCAGGGCATGGGCGTCAGCGGAGCCGGACGGCGGGGACCTTGTCACCGCCGTGGATGCGGCAGGCGTACTCCTCCTCAGCGGTCAGCAGGACCACCTGAAGCTTGGGGACGCCATCGCGGAGGGCACGGGCGATGCGGTGCCAGCCGTCGATGATGAACGGCCCGGCGTTGGGGATCAGCACGGCGATCAGCGGGACGGACAGGTCGACGGTCCCGATGCGGGTGTCGTCGATCCGAATGGCGCCCAGGTAGCCGCGCCACACGTCAGGGTCGAGCCGCCCGGTGGGCTTCCGGCCCTCCGCGTACGCCTTGGCCGTCGTGACGTCCCAGGACCAGGCGAGGAAGTGGAAGGCCTCGTTCATGCCCGGGCCTCCGCAGCGGCGGCCAGCTTCTCCGTCGTCTTCAGGAACCGCTGCGCGGCCTCGCGCCGGGCCTCGGCCATGGCCTGCTCGAACAGTCCGCCGTGCCGTACGGGCGGCATGTCGATCAGGTGGTGTTCGGCCTGCTGGCGGACCTGGAGGATGGCGTTGGCCCCGTTGACGCCCTCGTTCTCGATCAGGGCGGTTGCCCAGCGCCACCAGCCATGCAGGTGCTGGTGGAGCGCGATCTCGGCCAGGTCGGACGCGGTGAGGTACTCGCCCTCATCGATCCGTCCGGTGACTCGGGCGGCGGCCTTGGCCCATGCCTCGCCGGCGTCATCGCGACGCTCGGCGGCGTAGCGGTCGAAGTGGCAGGTTAGGGACTCCGTCATTGGTTTCTCCTTGGTTCGTTGGAAGGGGGCGGGCCGGACTGACCCGCCCCGAGGTGCGGGTCAGCGGGTAGCGGCGGTGGTCTGGTCGGCGGCGGTGAACTTTCGGGGCTGCTCGGAGGTCAGCTCGGCCTGCCCGAGGGACACGAGGCGGTCGAGCGCGTTGGACACCGCGCCGGAGGAGTTGCCCAGCACCCGCCCGATCTCGTACGGGGTGAACTCCTGTCCGGGGTGTGCGGTCAGATGGGCGAGCACGCGGTCGCGGAGCTGGCCCGGGCGCATCACCTCGGTCCCCGTGGTCTTGGTCCGGCGGCCAGTGCCGGTGAGCGCGGCCTTGGCGTCTCGCCGGGCGGGCCCGGCGTTGCCGTACATCAGCTCCAGGCGGCCCAGCGCCGTTGCGAGGTCGCCGCTCTCCGCCGCCTCAACCGTGCCGAGGGCCAGCTCGGCGAGTTGGATCAGAGCGCGGCGGGCCTCCGCCCATGCCTCGCTGACGACCGGCTCCGACCCCGCCTCGGGAATCTGTGCGTCAGAGTCGTCCTTCTTGGCGCCGGAGTTGTCCTCGTCATGGGGGCGTGGCACCTCGCACGGCTCGCTCAGCGTGCCGGGGCCAAGACTCTCTGAGGCGTCAGGGAATGCCGCCTCGTTCGACGATGCGGGCTGAGAGACGTCGTCCAGCGCGGCGGGGGTGTCGCCGGATGTCTTCTCATCTGGCTCGCTGGGGGAAGGGTCGTCGGCTTCCGCTTCACCAGGTACGGCTTCCGCCGACTCGTGCCCGGCGCTGGCATCGACTTCCATGGGCTGATCGATGACGGTCAGAGGGACGCCCGCCTTCTGATCCTCGGCGGTGACGCTGTCGGGTTCCGGAGCGGTCGACACATCCGTGGGCGGGGTGTCTGCGACGTCGTTGGACGGTTCGTTGGTGATCTCATCAGTGAGGGCCACCGCGTACCAGGCGTCGGGGATGCGCTTGCCGCCCTCATAGCCGCCCGGTGTCCGGGTCGCACGTCCGTCGGCTTCGAGGGACGTGAGGATCTTGGAGGCAGCGGCGCGGCTCATCCCGGCGACTGCCCCGATCTTCACGGCGGACATGCCGGGGTAGGCCATCAGCGCGGCCCACACGGTGTCCGTCGGGCCGTTGACCGCCCGGGTGTCCTGATCCGGCGTGACGCCGTCGGGCGCGTCAGCGGTGACCGTGGGCGCGTTTTCGGTGGTGCCGAGTGACGTGTCGGGCGAAAACGCAGTGGATTTCTCGCGAGCGGTCTTCGAGGGCATTTTGTGTGCTCCTTTCAATTCCCGTTTCGGGGAGTGGTGGCTGGCGGAGCACGACCATCACTCTGCTCGCGGCGACCTCGCAAGCGATGGTGGGTAAAAACATTCATTACCGAATCGGCCAACTGTTGAGCTCCTGTCTGGAAGGCCAGCTGATGTCGTTGAGCTGGGACAACGTGACGATTCGACTTGACATTGTGCCCGTGCTTCGCTATCGCGCCCGCGTCGTCCATTGCTGTTTATTCGCCACCAAAAGAGTCATAGAAACAGGGCGCTGATTCGGTTGACATTCCACGAATTCGAGGTTCCATGGAGTCGGGACGAAAACGGGGCCCCGGATAGTCGGGGAAACATCGAAGGGAAACGGAATGTCCGACCGCATATTCATCGACGTGACCGTCGACGACGTGGCAACCCTGCGCGGCCACGGGCCGGGGTGGGCGCTGATGTGGGACGGCACCGACGTGATCATCCGGCCGATCACTGAGTCGGACGACGGGTCACTGATGCAGATCGGCGACTACGACTCCATCGCGCACATCAGCGAGTTCAATGCCGAAGACGGCCGGGGAACCGACGACGAGGACCTCGCCGACGACTACACGGACATCGCCAATGACTACCTCGCCAGTTGGGACGATGAGAAGCGGCTCATGCCGCTGATCGCGCCGATCAGCCGCGCCCTGAGGGATCACGGGATCACCCGGATAGGCGGCGGCCTGGTGGGCTGGCGTCCGGGCGGTCCGCGCCGGGTGACCCAGCTCTACCGGACGCCGAACACCGACACGCGCGCCAGGATCACCGTGACGGGCTGCCCGGGTGACCCCTTCGAGCTGGCCGTCAGCGGTCACGGACGCACGTACACCGCGTTCCTGAACGCGGGCACCCCCGCCCGCACGGTCGCCGCGCGGTTCGCGGCGGTGGCCCGCGCCGCCCGGTAGCCGGGCCGGGGCCAGCCCCGCGCGGGCCCCGTCCCTTCCGGTGACCCGCCGGCCGTCCCAACCGTCAGGCCCGCCGCGTTCAACGCGGCGGGCCTGACCCGTTTACGGCGAAGCGGGAGCCGTACGGCGAGTGCCACCGCCGGGCGACACGAACCATCATCCGTACGGCGCGCACATATGAATACGACGCCTTTGGGCGGTCGGCCTCACCAGCGGACCACCCCAAAAGGCGCGGAGCTGCGAAGACTCGTAATCCAGGACGTACCAGTCATAGTCGGTGCCCCGATCGGCCCCCGGACTGGAACCCCGGTTGGTACCCCCGTCAGGCGCTGAGTGCGGGATGGATGACGTCGTGCACAGGGACGCAGCCGAACGGCGGGGACAGTCTGGTGAGTCGTCGCGGTAGAACGGCCCACATCGCACCGATCATCCTGTGCGGTACCCGTTTCCCCTGGTGGGTTCTGTTCGGCCGCCAACGCGTACGACGGCTGCCCCACGCGGCGGGATGACCGAGGGGGAGATGACCGGCTCATCGACCGGGCGGCATCGGGTTCGGCTCACGTGACAAAGCCAGATGACGTCCAGGCTCGAGCAGATCTCGCTGTGGTCGTTCATCGGCATCACCTTCCGTACGTCACTCGACCGCGCCGGCATGCCACGGTGAATCGACTCGTTCACGGGAATCAAGTCGCGCCAACGCGTCGATCGGATCGGTCACCGTTTCCGCAGGAAGGGAACAGAAGAGTGTCCCCGGCAGTCGGAGTCATTTGAAGATCAACTGTCTATAGCTGCATGTACTCTTGGCCCGTGAGCGATCTCAAGTTGTTCCGAATCGACAACGGGAAAGCCGCTGAGCTGCGCGGAAGCACCTTCGCTGTCGAAGTGTCCGTTCAACGGCTGATCGAGAACAACATGGAGACGTTGTTCGGTGTCTGCTTCCTGGCATCGGAGTACTCGACCGGGAGCAAGCACAGGGGACGGATCGACTCACTTGGGATAGACGAGAACGGCTCGCCCGTCATCTTCGAGTACAAGCGGGCCGCCAACGAGAACGTCATCAACCAGGGCCTGTTCTACCTGGACTGGCTGCTCGATCATCGGGAGGCGTTCGAGCTCCTGGTCATACGAACCCTCGGTGCGAAGACGGCGCAGGAGATCGATTGGCGTAATCCGCGGCTGGTGTGCGTAGCCGGAGACTTTAACCGCTATGACACACATGCCATCGAACAGATCAACCGCTCCATCGAACTGGTCCGCTACCGGGACTTCGAGGGCGAACTGTTGGCGCTTGAGCTGGTCGCGTCTCGCGAGGGGGGCGGCGAGACAGGCTCGGACAAGCAGGCCCAGAACGGCGGCGCCAAAGCGCCTGCCCAGGCGAAGACCGTCACTGAGTTGCTCGCTCAGGCCCCGCCATCCCTGGCGGACCTGTACGGCGAGTTGGAAGCGTACGTCGAGGGCATCGGCGATGACGTCACCAAGAAGGTGCTGAAGCTCTACTTCGCGTTCCGGCGGATCAAGAACTTCGCCTGCGTCGAGGTCCATCCCAAGAATCACACGCTGCTGGTCTATCTCAAAGTGGACCCGGACGAGGTGGAGCTGGAGGACGGCTTCAGCCGTGATGTACGGAAGATCGGCCACTTCGGCACGGGTGACCTGGAGCTGAGGATCCGCAATCGGGCGGACCTGGAGAAGGCGCTTCCCTTCGTCCAGGCCAGCTACGACGCGAGCTGACTGCTTCGCCGTCAGGAGGGTGTCGGCCGCTTGACTCCGAGGCAGGCGATCAGCTGATCGAGACCCGGAGTCAGGAAGAGCTGGAAGTGGTACGGCGGATCTGCCGCCTGGACCAGCCCGAGACAGACGACCTCGAGTCCGCAGGCTTCAAGCCGGGCGACAGTTTCGTCGAAATCCAAGGTCGGCGTGCCCAGCCGCCGGAGAAGCCTGGCTCGCCGTCGGAAGGTGGTAAGCAGTGGCCGCAGGGGTATGGGATCTTCCCAGATCGTGTAGCTCGCCATGGAGCGGAGAGCGGCCCGGCATGCCCGATCGGCGGCGCTCTCCCTGATGAACAGCCGCATGAGTTCCTGACGCTCCTTGACGGCGGTCACATCATCGAGGATCGCATGATTTCCACGAAAATCGGATCGCTTCCGTCGTGCGCATTTCAGGAAGATGGCACTTAGACGTACGACGGAGGGACAGGGCCATGGCGACGGAGACGGAGACGACGAAGCTCACCACGCTTTGGCGGCCGACCGGGCCGGAGGAGCTTGAGCTGGTCCGCCGGTCGGGCTGGCGAGAGTGGCCTCCACGCCTGCCCGAGCAGCCCATCTTCTATCCGGTCCTTAACGAGGAGTACGCCATCAAGATCGCGCGTGACTGGAACGTCCCGCATTCCGGAGTCGGCTACGTCACGCGCTTCCAGGTCGAAAGTGACTTCCTTGCCCGCTATCCGGTACGGCAGGCTGGCGGACGCGACATCCTCGAGCTATGGATCCCCGCCGAGGAGCTGGGGGAGTTCAACAGCAACATCGTCGGCTTGATCGAGGTCGTCCACGAGTTCCGGCCGCCCGCCGGCGGATGACCGTCGGGCGTCCGACGGTCATGTCCGCCCGGAGCGCGGTGCCGCCGGGCCATCATGGAGGGCGGCTTCGACCCCTGCCATCGCGTCTGGTCATGATGCGGTACGTACGGCGTCCGGTACGGTCAGGACGAGTTGGGCCCACACGACGTGACCTGTGACGGGATCGCCTTCCAGCCCGACGCGGTTGGCGAGCGCCGCGACGCCGCGAAGGCCGTGCCCGTGCTCGCTCGGCGTGAATCCCTGGCCGAAGACGGGCACGCCTCCGCCGCCGAGGTCATACACCAGGACCTTCGCGACGCAGATGTTGCGCGCCACCTCGACCACGAAGTAGCCGCCCTGTGCGCCCGAGCGGGTGTGCAGGAGGGCGTTGCTGATCAACTCGGCCGCCACCCACTCCGCATCGTCGGCGCGCTGGGTGTCCTCCAGCAGAGAACGGACTATCTTGCGGGCGGGTGCGACCTGGTCGCCTCTACCAGGGAAGACCCGCCACCACAGCATCTCGCCCGCTCCGCGCCGCAGCCGGACGGTCGTCCAGATCACGCCGGGCCGAGCCTCGTCGAACTCCTTGAGATCCTGATCGTTCATGCTGGTCACCTCCGTGACGTCCCGGGAAATCCGGGAGGGACCAGCACGATGGATCGACTCCCCGTCCGATTCGAATCCCCGGATCACGTCATCCGCCGATCCGCAGAACAGCCAGATGACCTGCGGAAACGTTGATCGAATGCCATCGCCGGCCGACGTGCTGCTGGCGGACCACCCGACCAGACTCGATCACTCACCAGAAGTCGGCCTATGGTCCGCCCATCACTGACCAGCGTGAATGCCGGGAAGGCGGATTGATCATGCCAGGTACGGGTTATCAGACGTTGCTCGAATGCCGACGGCGTGGCCGTGTCCTCCGGTCACTCGGCTTCACGGTCGACCAGATCGCCTTGGTGCTCACCCTTGACCACGACGTGAGCCCGTTGAAGCTCTACCGCTATGCCAACGGCCTCACCGCCACCCAGGTTGTGACCGTCTTCAACGACCTCGACCCGTCGGGCGCCGCCACGCTGAGGGAGAGCAGGCTGTACGACTACGAAGCCTGGCCCGCCGGAGGCAGGCGCCCCTCTGCCTGGGCGCTCACCCTCCTAGCGCAGATCTATGGGACACATCCGACTCGGTTGGAACCGCGGTGACGGGCTACGAGGCGTGGCCGGTGAGCCTGCCGTACAGCTCGCGCGTCTTGGCCGACGGCGAGAGCCCGTCCAGCTCCGCGAGCGCCTGGCAGAGGTCCCGGTACGTCACGTAGACCGCGTCGTTCCGGCCGAGGGCACTGAAGTGGCGCATCATCCGGCACGACACCTGCTCGTTGACGGGGTCCAGCCGGTGGGCCCGTTCGAGTACGGCGGTTACGCGGTCGGCGTCGGTTTCGAGTTCGCTGAGCCTCAGCAGCGCCACGATGACATCGTGACGCAGGTCCTCGGCGGCTTCGGTGGCCCACGGATGGGTGCCAGCGGGGAGGAACGGCCCCGCGTACAGGTCGGCGGCCCTGCGCAGGGACGCGATCACCTGCGCGGGGCTGTCGGCCTGCTTCGCCTCGGCCAGTGCGTCGCGGAGCTGCCACAGGTCGGTGGTGACAAGTAGCGGGTTGAGCCGGTAGCGGCCCCCGACGTATTGGAGCAGGTTCTTGCCCTGGTGCGGGCGATCGAGGACCCGCACCAGCTTGTCGCGTAGTTCGCTCTTCGGCCCGTGGAAGCAGTCGTAGTGGTCCAGCGTGATGTCGGGCCACAGCACTTGGTACGCCCGCTCCCGCGTCAGGCCCTCCCTGTGAACGACCAGCAGACCGAGGAGTTCGGCGACGTCCTTTCCCCGGCTGCAGTCGGCGCTCCCGGCCGGGCCGTACACCGTCACCTGGTCCAGCACTCGGACCGTGATGAACGTCGTGCTGATGCTGAGCTGGCTGTGCTCCGCGCCCAGAGTGATCTCTGACTCAGGAGCGCTAATCGTGATCGGGACGATGTGAACGCTCGGCCCCGTCTCGTCCTGCCGCTCGGCCGGGCCGGTCTCTGTGTCCTGCCTCTTCTGCGCGCGGGCCGGCATGGGGCGGAGCCGGAGCCTGAGCAGCAGCGCGGTCGCACCCGCCACCGCCATGCCGTATAGCAGCGCCTTCCCGATAGGGACGATGAAGGACTCTCGGTCAGCGGTTGTCGCGCCGGAAACGCGTGGACTTGGCACGAGGTGACCGACAGAGGTGGATGGCGTTATCGCCGGCCGGGGCGATATGGCCTCGGAGGCCACTGGCGACGGCGTCGTGGTTGAAGTGGAGCGATGCTTGTCCTGCCTGGCTGGGATGGCCTTGCCGTGTGACGGCTTCTCAGCCGCGCGCTCGACGGGCTTCCCGTGGTGCCGCCCGCTGCTCTGCACCTGCTCGGTACGAGATGGTGGTGTAGCCGGCCGCTCGACGTGAGTCTTCTGCACGTTCTGGCTGGGTGTGGAGCGGTCTTTCTTGGCAGGAGTCACGTTCGGCGGTTTCCTCGGCTGCGGCGGCCTGGAGGCCGTTGGCACCGATTGCGGGATACGGCGCGATTCCTCCAGCCGTGCCAGGAGGTCAGGCATCCGGCCCTCGGCGAGGTCCTTGTTGACGAGGTCGCAGAACTTGTCGACGTCGTAGACCTGCCAGGCCTGCTGGGACACGTGGCAGTAAGGATCCCGGATGGTCATCGCGTAACCGGCCGTTGGACTGAGGCCGACCATCGCGACGCTGAGGAGGGCACCTCGGACGAGATAGCGAGTCCCCTGCCTGCGGGACGGGTACATCTTGATCACAACGCATCACCCCCGGACAGTCTCTGAAAGGGCTGGATGGCGCACGATTCGTGATATCCGAAGATCTACCCCGTACGCGATCAAGGCTGGCGGCTGGAAGATCAAGACTTGGCAATGGATCTCGACGGCGCGAGCCGGAAATTTGCTCAGAAAAGCCGATAACGCCTCCGGTGGGAGGCAGCCCTACAGGGTGAACCGGCGGCGGAGCGCCTGCAGAGCCGTACGGGCGGACCTGGTGAGCAGCAGAAGTCCGGTGAGGATGACGCAGACCACCGCCACGGCGGCGTACAGCCAGGGGTTGTTCGTCTCCATTACCTGCAGGAGCGCCAAAGCGATCCCGGCGGGCACGGTGACGAGGGTGAACACGACGATGGCGCTGTTGACGTAGCGGCTCTCCTCGTCTCGGGTGAGCCGGTTGAAGTCGCTGATGTCCGAAAGGATCTGCTCGTAGCGCCCCGGGAGCATGTGCTGGCGCTGGTAGGCGGACAGCAGCCGATTCGGTACGCCGTGTGGGGTGAGGTGCTGCGCCCACAGATGGCGCCGGAAGGAACCGACCTGCCGTTCGAGTTCGGCCATCGCCGTCTTCAACGAGGAATCGAGTGCGGCGACCGTCCGCTCCTCCAGGCGGGTGATCTCCTGTTGTTGCAGCAGCCCGAGCAGGATGGCGTCCAGGTAGATGGACCGCAGGTACACCTCCGCGTAGCCGAAGAACGCGTCTGCGTGCCCCTGATCGGGACGGATGCCGACGGCCCCGATACCGTCGCGAAGCACGACCGCGTGCCAGTCGCTGGACAGCCGGATGACTTCGTCGTCGCGCGGTTCGAGGTTTCTGGGGTCGGGCGGATAGTCAGCGAACGTACTGCGCGAGCCCAGAGCCCACAGCCATTGGTTGGTGGCGGTCCAGCGCCAATAGCGCGGCTGGAGAAACAGCCGGGGGAGCCCCTGTCTGGTCGCGGTCGCGAACGAGACCGTGAAGGGACGCGCGTCCGGCTCGATCACCACTTGCTCGTCGAGGACCACCTGCGGATCGAAGCCGATCGGCGGCGCGCCCCTGCGTCCGGCCAGTCCTCGTACGAGCGGGATGAGCGTTCCGTTCCGGGGCCGCAGATGTATGGCGACCAGACCGTGGGCATCCGGGAACCTCGTCTGGAGGGCTTCCACGCCGGTGACTTCCACATTGCCGACGATCCGGCGGGTGGCGTCGTGCCAACGCCGAGGGTGCTCGGCATCGCCGTACAGCACGCGAGCGGCCTTGGCGCTGTAGTACTGGCCGCGCGCCTCGGTCGTGGAGCGGACGTGTCCATGCTGGAGGATCAAGGGCCCGGATTCCCACGTCGGAGTGGTGGGGAAGCGGGCCGGATAAACCGCGATCAGGACTTGCCGTTCCAGTCGGGTCACCGGTAATAGTCCTCAACCTCGGGCAGATCGAGACGGATGATGTAGCGCGCCCGGTCGGGCTCCTCCGGGTCGACCAGGAACCTGACCCGTTCCCCGACGTGGAGGGTGCGAAATCCCTCGGTCACGATGTCGGCGTACATGAAGGTGTGGTCGGCGCCGGCTTCCGCGTCACGAACGACGTAGGTGCTCAGCCGCCCGGTATAGCCGCTGCCGTGAGGCAGGCGCTCGGCGATGTACCCGAACCGCTGATCGCCGGGTGCGGAGGTCGCCTCGCCGTTCATCACACCTCCTCGACACATCGGAAGCCGATCACGTTGCTGCGGCCGAACCGCCGGGCGAGCCCCTTGGAGGAGGCTTGCACGGCCCGGTACGGGTTGTCATAGGAACCACCGCAGATGATGACCTCGTCGCGGTGGTCGAGTGTGGTCCCGGTGATCTCCCAGACGTTGCCGGCCATCTCGCGCAGACCGTACGGAGAGACGTTGCCGGGGTGTGCGTCGACCGGGCCTGGCATCGCCTGGGCCAGACGGCCGCGGTCGAGCTCCTCGCGCCAGGCCTCGTAGGTGATCAATGCCTGACCGCTCCAGGAGTCTGCGCAGGTCACGATGTCCAGATCGATGTCGTCGCCCCAGGGGAACAGCCGCCCGTCCGCGCCTCGGGCTGCGGCTTCCCACTCCAGGGAGGTGGGCAGGCGCTTGCCCTCATAGCGTGCGAAGGCGTACGCGCTCCAGTAGCTGATGCAGACAGCCGGAAAGTTCTCGTAGGCCGGGTTGGTGAAATAGGCCTGGATCCGCAGCCGGTCCTGCCATGGCTCGTGGGAAACCTCAGATGGCTGGTCCGGATGATCCCACTGGCGCGAGCCGCCCTGGTGGACTGCCTCCAGGAAACGGTTGTAGCCAGCGACCGTGACAGGGAAACGGTCGAAGCGGAGCGGGCGCTCCATGCGGCGCAGCATCAGATGATGACTTGGCCCGACCAGATACACCCCCGCGGGAAGGACGTGCTCCTCATCGGGAGGAGGCGAGGCCGCGTGAGAGCGCCGGTGCAGGAACTCGCGTACCTGCTCGGTGAGCCGCGGGGGAGTAGCGGACTCCAGTGCGGCTTCCCGATTGCCGGGGTCGCGAAGGTACTCGGCGGCCAGCAGCTCTTGATACGCCGAGTGGATGAAGGCGACTGTGGACGGACCTACCAGCCGGAACAGCCCACGGAGCCGTAGCGCCTCGTAGGTCAGCCGCCCGCCCTCGAACAGGTCGATTCCCAGGTTGTTGACCAGGTCGATGAACGTGAAGATCGTATGACCCCGGAGGAAGGCCGAGCCGAAATACGCGACGAAGGAGGGAAGCGTGCGCTCCAGCCCGGCCGCCGCAGTGACCCGGGCGATGTGGGTCCAGGCCAGCTCGGTCAGGTGGGGAAGCTCGTGATAGGCATGACCGACCTCGCCGGCCAGGCGCATCTCAAGGGGCGAGGCGACAGCGACCGCGTCGTGCAGACGCAATGCGGAGAACCGCGGGACCTGGAGCGGGTTCACGCCTTGGGCGTGGAGCTGCTGGACCAGTTTCTCCGATACCAGGGCGGTGCCGTCCAGCAGTCGCCGTACCTGGGGAGAGTCCTCCAGGAAGGACACTCGCGAGGAGGTGATGACCGCCGACTCGGCCGTGAGCACCTGGGCGAGCTCGGCGAACAGTTCCAGGAAACCGGCCTGGGTCATCAACGGCACTGCCTCGTCGACTGCGTCGAGCGCGACGAGTACGGAACCCGAGCGGGCGAAGTAGTGGAACACCTCGAAGACGTAGCTGTACTCCACCTCCATGTACGGCGCCAGCATGCGGGTGACGAACTCGCGGAACTCCTCGTCGCGCCGTTTCAAGCCCATGTCGAAGTAGAAGCGGTAGCGGCGCTGCTCGGTGGTGGCAGACCGTGCGACCAACTGCTTGAGCAGCGTCGTCTTGCCGCTGCCCGAGCGGCCGACGATCAGCAGGTTCCCGCCCGCGGTGGCGACCTCGTCCAGGATTTCGTCGGCTGCGCCGACCTGAGAAACTCGCTGTTCACCGGTGTGTTCGTCGGTGGTGAGGAGATCCCCGGACAACGTCAGCCGGTCGGTGGCGACCAGTTCCGGATACGTCCCGATGACGTCGGCCAGGTATCGCTCGAGATCGATGAACGCATCCATGAACCGGTCATAGGTGAGGACCCGACAGTCGTCGCCCAGCGGTCCTGGCGCCTCCTGGGTGCCGTTCTCCTCCAGGATCAGGAACCGGGTGAGTTTCGGGAGCTTGGTCTGCAGCAGTTGTCCGCCGGTCGTGTTCAGCACCTGGACCACGTCGTCGACGTTCTTGCTCAGCAGCAGTTCGACGTACTCGCTGCGCAGGCCGCGCTCTCGGAAGAACAGCTGATAGACCGTGTTGCGGGACAGCTCGAACCGCTTGACCGGCTTGAAGCCGAGGGTGACGTATAGCCCGGCGAGGAACTCGGCCTTCGCCGCCACGTCGGGAGCGAGCTTAGGGATGTCTCCGCTCAGGATGCCGCTGCCGGTGCTGCTGAACCACGCCAGCACATCAAGCAGCCGTCGGACCGCGGTGAGGCCGTCCTCGTCGGCGATCTCGTATCCATCGTGTGTGGACCGATTGCGTAGCCGCTGGATGTCGCGCAGAGCGTCCAAGACGGCCCCACTGCGGATGCGCGGCTGCGCGCCCTTGATCAGCTCGTTGAGCGATTTCCCGCCCGGATCGCCCGGGACGTTGTAGTGGCGCCACAGCTGCTTGAGGATCCGCTCCGTGATTTTGCCGACCAGCGCGATCGCGTTCTCGGGGTAACCGTCGCCGAGAGACTTGATTGGGCGTTCGAAGTCCAGTCCGAGATGGTGGGCGACTCGGGAGTGATCGTCCAGTTCGTTGCGTAGCTGGCGTAAGCGGGTATCGAGCTCGAAGCTCACGCCTTCACTCCGAGGACGAAAGCGAATCGGTCGGGGAAACGGAGCTCAAGGGAGGGGTGCCTGCGACGGATCTCGTCGATCCCCGCTTCGATGGCGGCGTCGTCGAAGTTCGACAGCAGCGACATGTAGCGGCTGCGCACCATACGCATGTAGCGCTCGGCAGTGAAGACGAGCGGGAACTCGTCATAGGTGAGTTCGGCGGCCAAGCCGCTGTCGCGCATCGCGGCGGCGATGTCCTCGGGGTCGGGTTGCAGTTCTCGGAAGAGTTTCAGAGCTGCGTCGAACAGCGGGTATTCGATGCTTGTCGGCAACATGGCCACGAGGATCCGCCCGCCCGGTCGCAGAAGCCGGGTCAGGCCGGCGAGGACAGCCGACGGATCCGCGACATGATGAATCACCTCTTTGAGGAGGATCGCGTCATAGCCGTCATGCGGGAGCCGCACTCGGCCTTCGGCGAGATCTTCAGCCCCCGCATGCAGTGGGATCAGTCGGTCGTCAGCGGGAAGCTGCTCCAGCATCGCCTGGGAGGGATCGACACAGACCACCGTGCTCGCGTATTCAGCCAGGCCACGGGCGTACAGGCCCGTTCCACACCCCACGTCGATCGCGCGATCGTCTGGACCGGGACGCAGCCGCTGCTGAATGCTGCTGGTCATCCATTGGATGAACTCGGAGCTGTGCGCCCAGTTCTCGTCGTACTTGTCGGCCAAACGATCGTAGTGCGCCCGTGTGGCATCGTTTCGCACGAGATGTCGCCTCCCTGCCTGATCAAGACAACCCCCAAGCATCTGTCAAGTAATGCGCCTGGTCAAGGAAGCTTAATTCGGGATACTTGTATTGACGTTTTCTCAGCGTGATCGACTCGGACAGTAGGGCTTTCCTGAGCAGAAACGATCACACGCGGGCAGACACGCGGACGAACAGAGAACGCCGGAAACAGGCGTGGAGCCT
>NZ_JADDIL010000052.1:0-71432 GCF_020826795.1 Microtetraspora sp. AC03309
ATCCGGCCCTGCCCCCGGACCGCTTTCCTCCCTGCCCGCCGGGCACCGTCGCCCCCCACCCGGCGGCGCCGTACCCGACGGTGCCCGGCGGGCAGGGAGGAAAGCGGTCCGGGGGCAGGGCCGGATTGGCGGCGGTCGCCGTGGTGGCCGCGCTGGCCGTCGTCGCCGTGGTGGCCTGGCTCGCGCTGCGGCCCGGCGACACGAGCGGCCCGACCGTCCCGATCGCGGGGAGGACGAGCGAGGGCATGCCCTCGCCGTCGCCGTCGCCGTCGCCCAGCCCGACGCCTTCCGCCGTGCCCACCACCGGCCTGACCACCACCAAGCTGCCGGGTGTGCGGGCCACGCTCTACGAGCACCCCACCGACCCGATGACCCTGATCTACTACGAGGTCGAGGACACCGCCAAGAACACCTGGATCAACTACCCCCGGAACTCGCGTACCGGATCGTTCACCAAGAGCACGAAGTACTGGCAGCAGTCGATCTCCCCCGACGGGACGCTCTCCGCCGGGCGGAACAAGAACTACACCGACGACGACTTCCACGGCATCGACATCGTCACCAGGGCCACCGGCAAGGTCCGCACGGTCAAGACCGTGAAGAGCCCGCTGACCTACGAGTACGCCGAATGGACGAGGGACGGCGGCCGCCTGCTGCTCAGCATCAGGAACCCGGGCGGCAGCACCTGGACCACCAAGGGGTTCGTCGTCATCGACATCGCGACCGGCAAGGCGCGGGTGAAGCAGATCAACGATCCGGCGATCAAGGAGGGCCGGTTCTACTGGAGCGGCGACGAGACCACGGTCGCCACGTACTTCCAGAGCGGCAAGAAGGCCGGGGTCCGCTTCTACGACCTCGACGGTGAGGTCGTCAGGACGCTCGACCACGTCGGCACGCCGTACAACACGTCCTCCGGGCTGTTCTCACCGTCGGGCGAGTCGCTCGTCACCGACTGCCCGGACGCGACGAGCAAGGTCTGCGTGTGGGACGCCACCTCCGGAACCGAGACGACCAGGTTCGGTTCCGACTGCTCCAAGGTGCTCGGCTGGTGGGACACGGCGCACGTGTTCTGCTGGACCACGCCCAGCTCCGGCAAGGCGAGCGTGATCGTCGTCGACCTCGACGGGGCCACCGTGCGGACACTGCTGGACACCAGCCAGGCGGATCTCCTCGGTCCCTTCTACGTACGTGCCGGGATCGGCTGATCGTCACCGCCGCGAGAGGGGCGGGAGGGCGCTGAACCTCCGCCGGAGGTGATCCGTCGTAGGTGGCATGAGGACAACGATTCGTACGGCGGGGGCCGTCGCACTCGCCGGGCTGCTCGCCGCGGCGTGTTCCGGAGGCCGTGCGGCGTCCACCCCCGCCGCCGTCGACCTGAGCGGCAAGGTCCGCCTGGTCTCCTACACGAGCTGCGACGACATGCTGGCCGGGCTGCGGCAGGCGACGCTGAAGAACGTGAGCGAGTGGGGCCTCGGCAACGCCGTTCCGTTCATGGCCAGGGACACGGCGCTGGGCAAGCAGGCGGTGCCGGAGCAGGCGCACTCCACCACGAACGTGCAGGAGGCCGGGGTCGACGAGCCCGACCTGGTCAAGACCGACGGCAAGCGTGTGATCGCCGTCAGCCGCGGCGTGCTGCGGGTAGTCGACGCCGCGACCCGCGAGGTCACCGGGCGACTCCGGCTCCTCAAGGAGGAGGACAGCTGGGCCCCGGCGGACCTGCTGGTCTCCGGGGACCGCGCGCTCGTGCTGGTCCAGAGCGGCGGCATCATCCCGTTCGGCGCGATGGCCAAGATCAGGCCGGGAGCCGAAGGGCCGAGGTACATGCTCGTCGATCTTTCCGGCCCTCCGAAGCTGATCGGCACGCTCAGCGCCCGCGGCTCGCACATCGACGCCCGCCAGGTCGGCTCCACCGTACGGATCGTCGTCAGGTCCCAGCCCGAGATCGCGTTCCCACAGCAGAAGCCGGACGCGACCGTCCCGCAGATGATCGACGCCAACCGCGAGGCCGTGCGCACCGCCCCCATCGACGCCTGGCTGCCGCGGTTCGAGATCGCTTCCGGGGGCGAGAGCCGTACGGACCGGGTGAAGTGCGAGCACGTCAGCCACCCGGTGGAGTTCACCGGCACGTCGATGCTGACCGTGTTCACCGTGGACCTCGGCGGATCGCTCGGCGCGGTCCCGCCGATCAGCGTGGCGGCCGACGGCGACACCGTGTACGGCACGGGCGACAGCCTCTACGTGACCAGCAACCCCAACTGGTGGTTCCGTCCGATGCCGGTCGACGACGTCGCCGAACAGCCGGCGACCGGTGAACCGACGCCGACGGCTGAACCGGCGTCGACGGGTGAACCGGCCGCCCCCGCGGCCGGCCCTTCGGGTACGGCCGTCGCCCCCCAGGTGGAGCCGAGCACAGCACCCGCCGAGGAGGTCACACCCACGCCGCCCACCATGGTCGAGCCGGCCGAGACCCCAACGGAGACCCCAACGGAGACTCCCACGGAGACTCCCACGGAGACTCCCACGGAGACTCCCACCGGGACGGTCGCCCCCAAGAGCGAGCCGAGCGGATACCCCGCGGAAACCCCCACCCCCACCGCTCCTCCGGAGCAGACCGAGGTGCACCGGTTCGACATCACCGGTACGGGAATGCCGCGCTATGTCAGCTCCGGCGTCGTGCCCGGACGGCTGCTGAACCAGTACTCGCTGTCGGAACACGCGGGTCATCTGCGGGTGGCGACCACCTCCAACGCCGAGGTCTTCGGCGGTGCCGCGGACAAGAGTTCGAGCGGGGTCTACGTGCTCAAGGCCGACACGCTGGCCAGGGTGGGCGCGGTGACCGGCCTCGGAAAGGGTGAGCGGATCTACTCCGTGCGTTTCATCGGCGAGGTCGGCTACGTCGTCACCTTCCGCCAGGTGGACCCCCTCTACACGCTCGACCTGCGCGACCCGGCGGCGCCCAAGGTCACCGGCGAGCTGAAGATCTCGGGGTACTCGTCGTACCTGCACCCGGCGGGCGACGGACGGCTGCTCGGCGTCGGCCAGGAGGCGAGCGATCAGGGCCGGGTCCTCGGCACCCAGATCTCGCTGTTCGACGTCGCCGATCCCACGAACCCGCGGCTGCTCTCCCGGTTCCACCAGCGGAACTCGGGCTCCGACGCCGAGTGGGATCCCCACGCGTTCCTCTACTGGCCGCAGACCGGGCTGGCGATGCTGCCGCTGCAGAACTACAACGCCGACTGGAGGAAGGGCAGCTCCGCGCTGGTGCTCAAGGTCGGCGACGGCGCGATCGCGAAGACCGGCACGATCAGGCACCCGGGCGTCACGGGCAAGGACGACGTCGCCGCGGTGAACCCCGGCATCCGCCGCTGCGTCGTCATCGGGGACAGCGTCTGGACGGTCTCCGAACTCGGCCTCAAGGTGAGCGACGCCGCCACGCTCGCCGACCAGGCGTGGATCCCGTTCACCTGACGGCCGCGACCGTTTCGTGGATCTCCGCCGCGGCGAAGATCCACGGAACACGACCTACGCCGGACGGCCCTCCGGGACGGCGACCGGCACGATCTCCGGGGCGCCGAGCCTGATGGCGTCGGCCTCCCGGTCGGTGTCCTGCTCCTGGGAGTCCCTCTCGGCCTGGACCCGTTTGGTGTAGTACTCGACCTCACGCCTGACATGGTCGGCGTCCCAGCCGAGCGGGTCGGCCATGAGTTCGGCCACCTCCTGTGCGACGGCGACGCCCCGGTGGAAGGTCTCGATCGAGATGCGGGTGCGCCGGGTCAGCACGTCGTTGAGGTGCCGGGCGCCCTCGTGCGTGGCCGCGTAGACGACCTCCGCGCGGAGGTGGTCGTCCGCCCCGGCGAGCGGCCGCGCGAGCGACGGGTCGCGCTCGATGAGCACCAGCACCTCGTCGATCAGCGAGCCGTACCGCTGGAGCAGGTGCTCGATCCGCGCGACGTGCAGGCCGGAGGACTGGGCCAGGCGGTGCCGGGAGTTCCACAGCGCCTGGTACCCCTCCGCGCCCACGAGCGGCACCTGGTCGGTACAGGACTGCGGGACACGCTGGTCCAGGCCGTGGGCGACGGCGTCCACCGCGTCGCTCGCCATGACGCGGTACGTCGTGAACTTCCCTCCGGCGATCATGACGAGTCCGGGCACCGGATGGGTGACGACGTGCTCGCGCGACAGTTGCGAGGTCTGCTCGGACTCCCCCGCGAGCAACGGGCGCAGCCCGGCGTAGACGCCCTCGACGTCGTCCCGGGACAGCGGCACCGCCAGCACCTCGTTGACGTGGTCGAGCACGTAGTCGATGTCCGCGCGCGAGGCGGCCGGGTGCGCCTTGTCCAGCGTCCACTCGGTGTCGGTGGTCCCGATGATCCAGTGCCGGCCCCACGGGATCACGAACAGCACCGACTTCTCGGTGCGCAGGATGATCCCGGTGAGCGAGTGGATCCGGTCGCGGGGAACCAGGAGGTGCACGCCCTTGGACGCCCTGACGTGGATCTGGCCGCGCCCGCCGACGAGTTCCTGGATGTCGTCGGTCCATACGCCGGTGGCGTTGACCACCTGCCGGGCGCGCACGTCGAACTCGGCCCCGGTCTCCAGGTCGCGTACCCGCACGCCGGTGACGCGCTCCCCTTCGCGCAGGAAGCCGACGACCTGGCTGCGCGACGCCGCGTACGCCCCGTAGGTCGCGGCGGTGCGCAACAGGGTCATCACGTAGCGGGCGTCGTCCACCTGGGCGTCCCAGTACTGCACCGCGCCGGTGAAGGCCGACTTGCGCAACGACGGCGCGACCCGCAGCGCCCGCCTCCGGGACAGGTGGCGGTGCCCCGGTACACCGCGGGTGATGCCGAACGAGAGCCCCAGCGTGTCGTACAGCAGCAGCCCGGCACCGATGTACGGCCGTTCCCACCCGGCGTGGGTCAGCGGGAACAGGAAGGGGACGGGCCTGACCAGGTGCGGGGCGATCCGCTGGAGCAGCAGCCCGCGCTCCCGCAGCGCCTCCCTGACCAGGTCGAAGTTGAGCTGCTCGAGATATCGCAGTCCACCGTGGATGAGCTTCGACGAGCGCGACGAGGTGCCGGAGGCGAAGTCGCGCGCCTCCAGCAGCCCCACCGACAACCCACGGGTCGCGGCGTCCAGCGCGACGCCCGCGCCCACCACTCCGCCTCCGACCACGACGACGTCGAGTTCCTGTGCCGCCATCTGGGCCAGTGCGCCCGCACGCTCGGCCGGGCCGAGCCGCGCCGCGCCTGTTCGCGCCGTCATAGGGCTCCTCTTGAGGTACGGCAGTCGCCTTACGTTATGGGAGTTCTACCCCGTTTTGTCCGGCAAAACTACTCGCGAGTAGCCCAGCCCGCACCCCTCGCCGCGTCTATTGCCGCGCCTCCGGCACGGCGGACTCGGGGCGCCCTCGAGACGGCGGCTTTCCTCATCACTCGGGACTCGTCGCCCGATGTCACTCTGCACAATTCTGCGCGTTTCTGCTATAGATGATGCAGAAACACTCAAAGAGGAGCATGCTTTGACCACTCACACCGAGGCGGAGATCGCGTCCCAGCCCGACTGCTGGCGCAGGGCGATCGAGCTGGCCTCCGAGGCCGGTACGGCACTGCCGCGCGAAGGCGAGCGAGTCGCCGTCGTCGGATGCGGCACCTCGTGGTTCGTCGCCCAGGCGTACGCCGTACTGCGCGAACGGGCCGGCCACGGCGAGACCGACGCCTTCGCCGCCTCGGAGATGCCCACCGGCCGCGGCTACGACCGGATCCTCGCGCTGACCCGCTCCGGGACCACCACCGAGGTGCTCGACCTGCTCCGCGACACCACGACGGCGACCAGCGCGATCACCGCCGACCCCGCGACGCCCGTCATGTCGCTTGCCGACGAGGTCGTGGTGCTGGACTTCGCCGACGAGCGGTCCGTCGTCCAGACCCGTTTCGCCACCACGCAGCTCGCCCTGCTCCGCGCCCACCTCGGGGAGGACCTCACCCGGGCCGTCGCCGACGCCGAGGAGGCCCTCGCCGAGCCGGTGGCGGCCGAGTTGGTCGACGCCGAGCAGTTCACCTTCCTCGGCCGGGGCTGGACCTGCGGCCTGGCCACCGAGGCCGCGCTGAAGATGCGCGAGGCCGCCCGCTCCTGGACCGAGAGCTATCCGGCGATGGAGTACCGCCACGGCCCGATCAGCATCGCGGGCCCGGGCCGGATCACCTGGATGCTCGGGCAGGACGTCCCCCAGGGCCTCGCCGACCAGGTCGCGGCGACCGGCGGCGTCTTCCTCTCCACCCGCAGGGACGCCATGGCTGAGCTCGTGAAGATCCAGCGTGTCGCCGTCGAGAGGGCCAGGGCCCGCGGCCTCGACCCGGACGAGCCGCTGCACCTCACCCGCTCGGTGATCCTCGACTCGTGAGCCGCGCCCGGTCGCGGCAGGATGGACCCATGAACGAGGACTCCGGGAACCGATCACCGCGGCCGCAGCGGGCGAGGAGGGCGGCATGAGCATCACTCTTTCCGACGCCCGCGTCGTCACTCTCGACGGCGAGCACGACGGATGGCTCACCATCGAGGACGGCCGCATCACCCACATCGGCCACGGCCCCGCGCCGGGGAACGGCCACAGCCTGGGCGGCCGCCTGATCGTCCCGGGCTTCGTCGACATCCACAACCACGGCGGGGCCGGCGGCTCGTTCCCCGACGGCGACCCCGGCACCGCCGCCGAGGTCGCGGCGTTCCACCTGGGCAAGGGGACGACCACCATGGTCGCCAGCCTCGTCACCGCTCCGCCCGACCGGCTCGCCCGCACGGCGTCCGCGCTGGCCGACCTCTGCGAGCAGGGCCTCCTCGCCGGCATCCACTTCGAGGGTCCGTACATCTCCAAGAGCAGGTGCGGCGCGCACGACCCGACGCTGCTGCGCGAGCCGTCACGCGAGGAGGTCCACCACCTGCTCAAGGCGGGCAGGGGACACGTCCGGATGCTGACGATCGCCGCCGAGCTGCCGCACGCGCTCGACGTCATCAGGGACGCCGCGGCCGAGGGCGTGATCGCCGCCCTCGGGCACAGCGAGGCCGGCTACGACCAGACGATCGCGGGCATCGAAGCGGGCGCCAGCGTGGCGACCCACCTCTACAACGCGATGCCGCAGCTCGGCCATCGCAGCCCCGGCCCCATCGCCGCCCTGCTGCAGGACGACCGGGTCACGGTCGAGCTCATCAACGACGGCGTCCACGTGCATCCGGCGATGCTGGGGCTGGCCATGCGGGTCGCCGGCGCGGGCCGTACGGCGCTGATCACCGACGCGATGGCGGCGGCGGGGATGGGCGACGGGCGATACCCGCTCGGCCCGATGACCGTCGACGTGACGGACGGGGTGGCGCGCATCACCGACGGCGGCTCCATCGCGGGCAGCACGCTCACCATGGACGTCGCGTTCAAGCGGACGGTCGAGCTGGTCGGCATGGCGCCCGCCGAGGTGGCCAGGATGGCGTCCCTCACCCCCGCGCGTGTCCTCGGTCTCGACCACGAGATCGGCTCGATCACCGTCGGCAAGTACGCCGACCTGGTGGTGCTCGGCGACACGCTGGAGGTCGAGGGCGTCATGCGCCGCGGCGCCTGGGTGCACCGCCCGGCCTGAGGCACAGACCCCCCGGGGACAGACCAGCCGGTGTTCTGCCCCGGAGAACGAAAGCGGGCCCCTCTGATCGAGGGGCCCGCGGATCGTCAGCGTGCCTGGTCCGGAGCGGAGCGGGTCGGCGCCGGAGCGAAGCGGGTCAGCGCTGGGGCGGCGCGACGACGACCTCGACGCGCTGGAACTCCTTCAGGTCGGAGTAACCCGCGGTCGCCATCGTGCGCTTGAGCGCGCCCATGAGGTTCATGGAGCCGTCGGCGAGCGACGAGGGGCCGTGCAGGATCTCCTGCAGCGTCCCGATGGTGCCGAACTCGACACGCTTGCCGCGCGGCAACTCGGGGTGGTGCGCTTCGGAGCCCCAGTGGAAGCCACGGCCGGGCGCCTCCGTCGCGCGGGCGAGCGGCGAGCCCACCATGACCGCGTCGGCGCCGCAGGCGATGGCCTTGGCGATGTCACCGGAGCCGCCCATGCCGCCGTCGGCGATCACGTGCACGTACCGTCCGCCCGACTCGTCCATGTAGTCGCGGCGGGCGGCGGCCACGTCCGAGATCGCGGTGGCCATCGGCACGACCACGCCGAGCACGTTCCGCGTGGTGTGCGAGGCGCCGCCGCCGAAGCCGACGAGCACGCCCGCGGCACCGGTCCGCATGAGGTGCAGCGCCGCGGTGTAGGTGGCGCAACCGCCCACGATCACCGGGACGTCCAGCTCGTAGATGAACTGCTTGAGGTTCAACGGCTCGGCCCGGCCGGACACGTGCTCGGCCGAGACCGTCGTCCCGCGGATCACGAAGATGTCCACACCGGCGTCGATCACGGCCTTGTGGTGCCGCACCGTCTTCTGCGGCGAGAGCCGTACCGCGGTGGTGACGCCCGCGGCGCGGATCTCCTCGATGCGGCGGCCGATCAGCTCGTCGTCGATCGGCGCCGTGTAGATCTCCTGCAGCCGCCGGGTGGCCGCGTCCCGGTCGAGGGTCGCCACCTCTTCGAGCAGCGGCGTCGGGTCCTCGTACCGCGTCCACAGCCCTTCGAGGTCCAGTACGGCGAGGCCACCGAGCCGCCCGATCTGGATCGCCGTCTTCGGGGACACGACGCTGTCCATGGGGCTGACCACCACGGGCAGGTCGAACCGGTAGGCGTCGATCTGCCAGGAGATCGAGACCTCCTCGGGGTCGCGGGTACGCCGGGACGGCACGATGCCGATCTCGTCCAACGCGTACGCGCGCCGCCCGCTCTTGCCGCGCCCGATCTCCACCTGAGTCATATCGTCCTACTCTTTCCCATCCATACGTGTACGGCTCCCGCCGAGTGGCGGCAGCCGTACCGGCGTCACGGTGGCTCGCCGTCCGTGACAGAACTTATCGGCGGTGGTAGTTGGGCGCCTCGACGGTCATCTGGATGTCGTGCGGGTGGCTCTCCTTCAGACCCGCCGCCGTGATCGGCATGAGCTGCGCCTTCTCGTGCATCTCGGGGATCGTGCGCGAGCCGGTGTACCACATGCCCTGGCGCAGCCCGCCGACGAGCTGGTGGGCGACCGCCGCGACCGGGCCGCGGTAGGGAACCTGCCCCTCGATGCCCTCGGGGATGTACTTGTCCTCGCCGCTCACGTCGCCCTGGGCGTACCGGTCCTTGCTGAAGGACGTGCCGCCGCGCTCGCGGTTGCGCACCGCGCCGAGCGAGCCCATGCCGCGGTACGACTTGAACTGCTTGCCGTTGATGAAGATCAGCTCACCGGGCGACTCCTCGCAGCCGGCGAGCAGCGAGCCCAGCATGACGGTGTCCGCGCCGACGGCCAGCGCCTTGGCGATGTCCCCGGAGTACTGCAGGCCGCCGTCGCCGATGACCGGGACGCCCGCGGGCGCGCAGGCGAGCGACGCCTCGTAGATGGCGGTGAGCTGCGGCGCGCCCACGCCCGCGACCACGCGGGTGGTGCAGATCGAGCCGGGGCCCACACCCACCTTCACCGCGTCGGCACCGGCGTCGACGAGCATCTGAGCCCCCGCGCGGGTGGAGATGTTGCCGCCTATGACATCGACGGTGCTGTTGGCCTTCATCTTCGCGATCATGTCGGCGAGGCCCTTGGAGTGGCCGTGGGCGACATCCACGATGATCACATCGACACCCGCCTCGACGAGCGCCTTGGCACGCCGTTCGGCCTCGTCGCCGACACCGATCGCGGCGCCCACGACCAACCGGCCGTTGGCATCCTTGGTGGCCAGCGGGTACTGCTCGCTCTTGGTGAAGTCCTTGACCGTCATGAGACCCCGCAGCCGGCCGGCCTCGTCGACCAGGGGCAGCTTCTCGACCTTGTTCTTGCGCAGCAGCCGGAACGCCTCGTCGCGCGACACCCCGACGGGAGCGGTGACCAGCGGCATCCGCGTCATCACCTCGCGGACCGGCCGGTTCTGGTCGGCCTCGAACCGCATGTCACGGTTGGTCACGATGCCCACCAGGACGCCGTCGGCGTCGGTGACCGGTACGCCGGAGATGCGATAGGTGGCGCAGAGCCGTTCGACGTCGGCGAGGGTGTCATCGGGGGTGCAGGTCACCGGGTTGGTGACCATTCCCGCCTCCGAGCGTTTCACCAGGTCGGCCTGCGTCGCCTGATCCTCGATCGACAAGTTGCGGTGCAGGATGCCGATCCCACCCTGGCGGGCCATCGCCACCGCCATCCGCGCCTCGGTCACCGTGTCCATCGCCGCGGAGACCAGCGGAATGCGCAGCGTGACGTTTCGCGACAGACGGGTCGTCGTATCAGCCTCACCGGGCTGTAGATCCGAATACGCCGGGACCAACAGCACGTCGTCGAACGTGTATCCCTGTGCGGTGAACTTGGCCATCCGTGACCCCTCCTTCGCCTCGGCGGAGCCCTCGCCAGCCCCCGGAGCAAGTGTAGTGGCCCCGTTCAAACCTCCTTGTCAAGGCATGAGGTGCAAAAAGAAGTGGGGGGACCGGCTGACCGGTCCCCCCACCATCGGCAACAATCGCGATCCCGCGACCCGAGCCCCCCTCCGCGCCCGGTGACGCCGGATCGCGGTAAATTGCCGACGCTGTGTTAAGACTGCGTCACAATCCGTTGATGTGCAATGTCTCACCCTGCAACTGCACAAAGCTGCACCCGCGTTCCGGCGAATGCCTGAAGTTGCGGACAGGCCAGGACCGCGGGGATATTCTCGCCACGCGGCGCCCCGGAGCAGTTTCCCGCGTGACCCGCCGCGCCTGGCGACCCGAGCGCGCGGAGCGAGCCATGAACACGACGCGAAACGCCGACCCCCTCCAAGCCCTCGGCCTCGACGAGGCGGAGACCGCCGTGTACACCACCGTGCTGCGGCTGCACCGTGCGACGCTCGACGAGGTCGCCCAGGCCGTGGACGAGCCCGTGGAGCGGGTGGCCGGCCTCCTGTCCACGCTCATCCGGCTCGGAGCCGTCGACGAGGCCAGCGGGGAGTACCTCGCCCGCCATCCCGCGGCCCCGGTCGGCCGGCTGGTCGCCGAACGGCTCGCCCTGCTGGCCCTGCAGAGCCGCCAGATCGACGAGATGCTCGCGGCGGTCGGTGATCTCGCGCACCACTATGACTCCGGGCGCGACTACCGCACGGGCGAGCTGCACGTGCGTCCTGTGAGCGGCGCCGACCAGCTCTACGAGGCCGTGATCCGGCTGGCCAGGCGGGCCCCCGGGAAGGACCTGGTGGCCGCCCTCCCCGACCGGCGTACGGCCGGGGACTTCTTCGAGAAATACGCCGACATGTGGATTAGCGCGATCAAGGAAGGCAGCCTGACCTCGCGCCTGATCGTCCCGGTCTCCGCGCTCGGCGCCCCCGGCTTCCGAGAGGTCGCCGGACTCCTCAACCGGGCCGGCTCCGAGGTCCGCTCCCTCGACCAGGTGCCGAGCTGGTTCTTCGCGCTCGGCGACGACGCGGCCGGGCTGCCCGTCCAATGGGGCGCCTCTCCCTCCGAACACGCCTACAACTGCTCGCTGGTCCAGTCGCCCGTCGTCGTCGGCTCACTCCGCGCCCTGTTCACGGAGCTGTGGGGCCGTGCCGTGCCGGTCGCGCATCCGGGAGGCACCATCCAGGTGCTGCGGCTCGCGGCCCAGGGCCTCTCCGACGAGACGATCGCCCGGCACCTCGGCCTTTCCGTCCGCACCGTACGCGCCAGGTTCGCCGAGGCCATCGCCGAGCTGGGCGCCAACTCGCGATTCCAGGCCGGCGTGGAGGCCAGCCGCCGGGCCTGGCTCTGACCGGCCGCCTCCCGGACCACCTCCTCCGACCACCCCTCCGACCACCCCTCAGACCACGCCTCGGACCACCCACTCGGACCGCCTCCCGATCCGCCCGGAGGAACCGGTTCCGTACGAGCCGGTCAAAGCGTGTGGACCGGCCCGAGTGGGCCCACTTCCACTCGCCGGAGCGGGCCGGGTCATAAGGTGGGGTGGTGCTGGAAGACGTCCCCCGCGATCCTTTCGCGGACGACCCGAACGATCCGTCGGCGGAGCTGGGCGAACCCGACGACCAGGAACCGCTGACCCTCGCCGAGCGCGACGAGGCCCTGACCGACCTCGCCGACGTCGAGGTCTTCCGCTCGCTGCTCGAACCACAGGGCGTGCTCGGGTTGGTCCTCGACTGCCCGGAGTGCGGCGAGCAGCACTACTTCAACTGGGACCTGCTGAGGGGCAACCTCCGCCAGATGATCGACAACGGCCGGCCGCAGGTCCACGAGCCCGCCTTCCAACCGGACCCCAGCGACTACGTCAGCTGGGAGTACGCCCGGGGCTACGTCGACGGCGTGATCGACACCGAGGAGAGCCGATGACTGTCCACGTCGGCGATCAGCGCGCCTAGCAGGCGCACGGCGACGTCGCCCGCCTCCACACCGAAGGCGACGGACTCCCGCCGGGCCAGCGCGTCCAGAACGGCGTCGGTCCGCGCCACATCCGCATCCACTGCTGAATCGTCGCACGACCGCGGCCGGCGCGGCGCACGACCGCGGTGATCACGCAATCGACTCCAGTTCGGCCATCTGCCTGAGCCTGGTCAACGCCCGATGCTGGGCGACCCGCACGGCACCCGGTGACATGCCGAGCACGTTGCCGGTCTCCTCGGCCGACAGGCCCGACACCACCCGCAGGATCAGCAACTCGCGCTGGTTGTCCGGCAACCGCGACAACAACGCCCGCGCGTGCTCGGCCTCGATGTAGCGCACCACCGTCTCCTCCGGCCCCGGGCCGTCGTCCGGCCCGTCGGGAAGATCCTGGGTGGGTACGGCGGAACGCACCGAACTGCGCAGCGCGTCGGCGACCTTGTGCGAGGCGATCCCGAACACGAACGACGCGAACGGGCGGCCCATGTCCCGATAACGCGGCAAGGCGGACAGTACCGCGATGCACACTTCCTGAGCCACGTCGTCGGCGATGTGATAGTGACCGGAAACCCTTCCCAGTCGCGCACGGCAATAGCGCACCACCATCGGGCGCAGATGTCCCAGAAGCGATTCGATCGCGGTGCGATCTCCTTGTACGGCAAGGCTGGTCAGTTCCCTGAGGTCGGACTCATCCGATCTCGTCGCAAGCCTTACCCCAGTTGCGGCGTCGGCGACGCGTCCCTCGGTCACGTTAGGCATGATGCCCGCCACGATCGCGCATGTCGTCATGGTTAACGGCTACGGATTGGTCACATTGACGCGTCGATAACCGCACGTAATCGATTGAACACAACAGGGTTTGAATATTTCAGATGAATGGCCCAATAGGCAATTACATGTCAGATGTTCGACCGGCGCCGACGCCCGACGCCGCAGTTCGGTTTACACCAAAAAGAAGTACGGCTCTCGCCTCGGCGAGAGCCGTACTGTGCTACTTTGTCCCACCTTCGGCAGGACGGGCGTGAGGCCGGTCAGTGACCGTGGCCGTGGCCGTGGCCGTGGCCGTTGGCGGCCGCGGGGGCCTCCTCCTCGGGCTTGTCCACCACGAGAGCCTCGGTCGTGAGCAGCATGCCGGCGATGGACGCGGCGTTCTGCACGGCCGAACGGGTGACCTTGACCGGGTCGATGACACCCTGGGCGATCAGGTCGCCGTACTCGCCGGTCGCGGCGTTGAGGCCGTGGCCGACCGCCATCTCGGAGACCTTGGAGGTCACGACGTACCCCTCGAGGCCGGCGTTCTCGGCGATCCAGCGAGCCGGCTCGACGAGGGCCTTGCGGACGACCGTCACACCGGTGGCCTCGTCGCCGGACAGACCGAGGTCGTCCAGCTCCTTGGCCACGTGCACGAGCGCGGAGCCACCGCCGGAGACGATGCCCTCCTCGATCGCGGCGCGGGTCGCGGAGATCGCGTCCTCGAGACGGTGCTTCTTCTCCTTCAGCTCGACCTCGGTGGCCGCGCCGACCTTGAGCACGCAGACGCCGCCGGCGAGCTTCGCGAGACGCTCCTGGAGCTTCTCCCGGTCCCAGTCGGAGTCGGACTGCTCGATGGCGATCTTGATCTCCTTGACGCGGTCGTCGATCGCCTTGGCGTCACCGGCGCCGTCGACGATCGTGGTCGCGTCCTTGGTCACGACGATGCGCCGGGCGCTGCCCAGCACGTCGAGACCGACGTTGTCGAGCTTGAGACCGATCTCCTCGCTGACGACCTGGCCACCCGTGAGGATGGCGATGTCCTGCAGCATGGCCTTACGGCGGTCGCCGAAGCCCGGGGCCTTGACGGCCACGGAGGTGAAGGTGCCACGGATCTTGTTCGTCACCAGGACGGCCAGGGCCTCGCCCTCGACGTCCTCGGCGATGACGAGCAGCGGCTTCTTCGTCTGGACGACCTTCTCGAGGATCGGGAGGAAGTCCGCGATCGACGAGATCTTGCCCTGGGTGATCAGGACGTAGGGGTCGTCGAGGACCGCTTCCATCCGCTCGAGGTCGGTCGCCATGTGCGGCGACAGGTACCCCTTGTCGAACTGGAGGCCCTCGGTGAAGTCCAGCTCCAGGCCCATGGAGTTGGACTCCTCGACGGTGATGACACCGTCCTTGCCCACCTTGTCGAACGCCTCGGCGATCAGCTCGCCGATCTTGACGTCCTGGGCCGAGATCGTCGCGACATGCGCGATCTCCTGCTTGTCGGCGACGGGACGGGCGCCGTCGAGCAGCTTCTCGCTGACGGCCTTGGCCGCCAGGTCGATGCCGCGCTTGAGCGACAGCGGCTGGGCACCGGCGGCGACGTTGCGCAGGCCCTCACGGACCATCGCCTGGGCCAGCACGGTGGCGGTGGTCGTACCGTCACCGGCGACGTCGTTGGTCTTGGTCGCCACTTCCTTGGCGAGCTGGGCGCCGAGGTTCTCGTACGGCTTGTCCAGCTCGACCTCGCGAGCGATGGTGACACCGTCGTTGGTGATCGTGGGCGCACCGAACTTCTTGTCGATGACCACGTTCCGGCCACGGGGGCCGAGTGTAACCTTCACGGCGTCCGCGAGGGCGTTCACGCCACGCTCAAGAGCGCGCCGCGCGTCCTCCTCGAACTCCAGGATCTTGGGCATTCACGTCTCCTTACGAGCGCGTCGGAGCCCCGGGCACGTGCGTCCCGGGGCTCCTCATGCTTTGCGCGGCCTACTTCTCGATGATGGCGAGCACGTCACGGGCCGAGAGCACCAGGTACTCCTCGCCGCCGTACTTGACCTCGGTGCCGCCGTACTTGCTGTAGAGGACGACGTCGCCCTCCTTGACGTCGAGCGGAATCCGCTTCTCGCCGTCCTCGTCCCAGTTGCCCGGGCCCACCGCGAGGACCTTGCCCTCCTGCGGCTTCTCCTTGGCGGTGTCCGGGATGACCAGACCGGAAGCGGTGGTCTGCTCGGCCTCAAGCGGCTGGACCACGATGCGGTCACCAAGCGGCTTAACGGGAACCTTAGTGGCGGTCGTCACGATCGGACCTCCCCTTCAGATTGCGATGAATGAGCTGAAGAGGCGACCAGCGGCCTGCCGTCGCGGGTGTCAGACCTGTCTCGTCGCTGTTGGCACTCTCGCTAGGCGAGTGCCAACACGAAACAGTATGCAAGGGGGCCGTGACAGTCAACACGAACCCCCGTCGCAGGTCAGCTATGGCGTCCCACCGGCGCCGATTTCGCTCAGGGCGTCTTCCGTGGCACCGGCCGCGAGGTCTTCCACGATCCCGGGGCGTGACGGCGCCCAGCCGAGCTCCCGGCGCGCTCGGGCGCCGCTCACCCGCTGGCTCAGCGCGAGCGCGTCCGCGAACGGCCGCCCGAACACCTCCGCCGCCTGCTCGACGGGCCACGGCACGGCCCGCGCGCACGGCGTTCCGGCCGCGCGCGCCGCCGCCTCGGCGATGGTCGAGACCGGTACGCCCTCCTCCGCGACCGCGTGGAACAGGTCTCCCGGCCTGGCCCGCTCCAGGACGAGCGGGTAGAGGTCGGCGAGGTCCGCGACGTGGACGGCCGGCCACACGGGCGGCGGCCCTCCCGCGTGGACGTAGCGGCCGAGGCCGTACTCCGCCGCCTGGACGGTGAGCAGCGCGGGGATGCCCCTGCCGTACCCGTGCACGATGCCGGGGCGGATGACGAACCCCCCGCCGTCGAGCACGATCCGCTCCACGGCCGGCCGGTAGCCGACGAGCGGGAGGGGATCGACCGGAGCCTCCTCGGTGGCGGGTTCCCCGGTCCGGCCGAGCACCCAGACACCGCTGGTGTAGACGAGCGGCTTCCCCGTCGAGATGAGTGCCCGGACGGCCGCGACGTCGACCCGCTCGTCGCCGGTGGGGCTCGCCGCGTGGATCACCGCGTCGACGTCCGGCGTCACCGCCCCGATCAGGCTCTCCGGCTCGCGCAGGTCTCCGCGCCGCACGTCTCCGGTCAGGCCGCTTCCGGCCGGGTCCCGGACCAGCGCCACCACCTCGTGACCGCCACCGGCGAGCCGCTCCGCCACCGCGGCGCCGATGTACCCCGTCGCGCCGATCACCAGGACCTTCATCACTCTCACCTCGAACTTTTCGACATCAAATATTTCGATGCCGCAACACTAGTCGTCCATGTCGAATATTTCAACGTCGAAGTTTCCGCTAGCCTGCTGTGGAAGCCGAGAGCACATGGAGTGAGATGACCGGCATGCCCGACGCCGTGGACACGATCCTCGGCCAGTGGGCCCGTACGCGGCCCGACGTGGACTGCTCCCCGATGGGCGTGGTCGGCCGGATCTCGCGTGCCGCCCGCCTTCTGGAGAAGGAGACGCGAGAGCACTTCGCCGGGCACGGCCTGGAGCCGTGGGAGTTCGACGTGCTCGCGACGCTGCTCAGGTCCGGTCCCGAACACCGGCTCTGCATGGGTGACCTCGCCGCCGCGGTCATGGTCAGCTCGCCCGCGCTGACGAACCGCATCGGCCGCCTGGCGGCGAAGGGCCTGGTGCACCGCGAGGTCGCCCCCGGCAACCGGCGCATGGTCCTGATCACCCTCACCGATCAGGGGCTGGCCGTGGCGAACGACCTCCTCGACGGTCATGCGGCCAACGAGCGCCGTCTGCTGGCCGCGCTGTCCGGCGCGGAGCAGGATCGGCTCGCCGCCCTCCTGCGCGCGCTCCTCGTCTCCCTCGGGGACGCGGGGGAGGGCCCGGACCGTACGACTCCGGCGAAGCGATAGCGTCGGGAGCCGTGGACCTTGAGGCGTTCCGTGAGCTGCTGACACCCGAGGGGCGGACCGCGCTGGCCGAGGCCGTCCGTGTGGTGGCCGAGGGGCTCGATCCCGTGGCGGCGGCGACCACGCTGCGGCGCGTCCACGATCCCGCGCTCACGTCGGCCGCCCTGACCCAGGCCGCCCTCCGCCGCCGGGGAGAGGCCAAGTTCGGCGACGAGGCCGCGGTGATGTACTTCACACCCCACGGCCTCGAACAGGCGACCCGGACGGAGGTCGCCGCGCACCGCGCCCGCCGCGTCGCCGGCGCGGCGGGGCCGGGGGCGAGCGCGGCGGGACCGCGCGTGCTCGACGTGTGCTGCGGGATCGGCGGTGACCTGATCGCCCTCGCCCGCGCGGGCTGCGCCGTGGACGCGGTGGATCTCGATCCGCTCACCGCCGAGGTCGCCCTGGCCAACGCCGCCGCGCTCGGCCTCACCGACCGCGTCCAGGTGCGTACGGCCGACGCCGCGGACACCGATCCCTCGGCGTACGACGTGCTGTTCGCCGACCCGGCCAGGCGCGGCTCGCGCGGGCGGGTCTTCGACCCGATGGCCTACTCGCCCTCATGGCCGGCCACGCTGGAGCTGGCGTCGCGGGCTCCGGCGGCCTGCCTCAAGGTGGCGCCCGGCATCCCGTACGAACTCGTGCCCGAGGGGGCCGAGGCCGAGTGGGTCTCCTACAAGGGCGAGGTGAAGGAGGCGGCGATCTGGCTCGGCGGCTTCGCGCCCGCCCCCGACGACGAGAGCCCCGGTCGCGCGAGCACCGGCTTCTCCCGGCGGGCGACCCTGCTGCCGTCCGGCGAGACCCTCGTCCCGACCGGAGCGGAGGCGGACACCGGCCCGGTCGCGCGATACCTGTACGAGCCGGACGGGGCGGCGGTCCGCGCGCACCTGGTCGCGGAGGTGGCGGACCTGGTCGGAGGGCGACTCCTCGACCCGCGGATCGCCTACATCACAGGTGACGCGCTGGTGCGCACCCTCTGGGCCGCGGCCTACGAGGTGCACGAGGTCATGCCGTTCTCGTTGAAGGCGCTGCGCGCGGCTCTCCGGAAACGAGGCGTGGGGAATGCCACGATCAAGAAGCGCGGCTCCGCGGTCGATATCGAGCAATTGCGCCGAGATTTGCGGCTTTCTGGGGATAATTCAGTAGTAGTCGTGCTTACCCGGATCGCCGACCGCCCTTACGCGCTCATCTGCCAAGCCCTCTGACCTGGCATTACGGCAAATTATCGCAATCCATCGATAACCACGGTCTTTCACCGTCCCGCCGGAAAGCGGCGCCGCACGCGGCTATTGTGGGCGGTCGGGCGCGGCCCGCCCGATCACGAATCCCTCGAAACCGGATCAACCCGCCGCTATGCGTCGACGGGCGAAGGAGCTTTCGGTGGACCACTCCAGCCACGGCCTCCTCCACTCGGGCAGCCAGACCGCCGTCTCCGAGCGGATGCGCGAGCTGCTGGCCCGCGCGGCCCAGGATCACGTCTACGAGCAGCGCACGCAGGGCGCCGTGTTCGACGAGATCCGCCAGCGTCTCGAAGGCATGGAATGGCTGCTCCGCGAGCTTCGCGAGCGTGGGCTCGGCGGCCTGTGCGGCATGATCGAGGCGGTGGGCGACCAGATCGACGCGCTCGCGGCGAAACCCCCGTCCTGGGCCGAGAGCCTCGCCCGGCACGTCGAGGCGGTCAGCGACCAGATCGACGCCGTCGGCGAGCGCGTGTACCGGCTCCAGGCGAGTATGGACGCCGCGGCCGGCCGCTTCACCCGGCTGGAGGGCCACCTGACCGACCTGGGCGCGCGGATGGCCGACATGGCCGCCACGCTCGGCACGGTCAGCACGAGGCTGGGCACGATCGACGGGCACCTGAGCCGCCACGACGACCGCTTCGACGTGGTGGAGGGCCGGATCGACGGCCGGTTCACCACCCTGGACGAGCGCCTGATCTCGACCGAGACGCGCCTCACCGGCCGCGTGGAGGCCGTGAGACGCCATGTGGAGGAGACAGGGCGCCGCCGCGGCGACGGCGCGGCCTCAGACGTGGATGGCCGTGATGGGGAGCGACGAGTCGGCCGGGATGTCCAGCGCTGACGGCCGGATCCCCGCGGCGACCAGCTCGGAGCCGAGCGCGGCCACCATGGCGCCGTTGTCGGTGCACAGCCCGGGACGAGGCACGCGGAGCCGCACGCCCGCCGCGTCGCAGCGCTCCTGGGCGAGCGCCCGCAGCCGCGAGTTGGCCGCCACACCGCCACCGATGAGCAGGTCCTTGACGTCGTAGCGACGGCACGCCTGGAGCGCCTTGCGGGTCAGCACGTCCACGACCGCCTCCTGGAAGGACGCGGCCACGTCGGCCACCGGGACCGTCTCCCCCGCCGCCGCGCGGGCCTCGACCCAGCGGGCGACGGCCGTCTTGAGGCCGGAGAACGAGAAGTCCAGGGTGCCGTCGTCGTACTTGCCGCGCGGGAAGGCGATGGCCGTACCCGAACCGGACGTGGCGGAACGGTCGATGTGCGGGCCGCCGGGGAAGGGCAGGCCGAGCACCCTGGCCACCTTGTCGAACGCCTCACCCGCGGCGTCGTCGACCGTGGAGCCCAGCGAGATCACGTCGTGCGCGACGTCGGGCACCAGCAGCAGCGACGAGTGGCCCCCGGACACCAGCAGGGCGATGGACGGCTTGGGCAGCGGCCCGTGCTCCAACTGGTCGACCGCGACGTGCGCGGCCAGGTGGTTGACCCCGTAGAGCGGCACACCCAGCCCCAGCGCGTACGCCTTGGCCGCGGCGACGCCCACGAGCAACGCCCCGGCCAGGCCGGGGCCCGCGGTGACCGCGACGGCGTCGACGTCGGAGAAGCGCAGGCCCGCCTTGGCCAGCGCGCTCTCCACGGTCGGGGCCATGGCCTCCAGATGCGCACGGGAGGCCACCTCGGGCACCACGCCGCCGAAGCGGGCGTGCTCCTCCATGCTGGAGGCGATCGTGTTCGCCAGCAGGGTGTGACCGCGGACCAGGCCGACACCCGTCTCGTCGCAGGACGTCTCGATCCCCAGGACGATCGGCTCGTCACGCATGCTCATGCGCCCCTTCTCTGAGGTTCCGCACCATCGTGATGGCGTCGGTTCCGTCGTCGTAGTAGTTCCGCCGGACGCCGAGCCGTTCGAACCCGAACCGCTCGTACATCGCCTGAGCGGGCGAGTTGTCCGACCGGACCTCCAGGAAGACCTCGCTCGCGCCGCGCCGCACCGCCTCGGCGAGCAGCTCGGTCAGCAGAGCGGCGCCGACACCGGACCTGCGGTGCCCAGCGAGGACGGCGATCGTCTGCACGTCGGCCTGGTCGGCCGCGGCCGCGAGCCCCGCGTACCCCACGATCTCGTCGTCGACCACGGCGACCACGTAGTGCCGGGTGCGCGGCTGGTCGTCGAGCTCGCCGCGCAACATGGCCTCGCTCCAGGCGTCGAGCGGGAACGTGATCCGCTCGATCTCGACCACGGAGGGAAGGTCAGCCACGGTCATCCGGCGCAGCACGGCGGTCACGCGGTCACCTTCTTGGGCGCCCCCGGAATCTGGGCGTCGGGCCTGCGCAGGTAGATCGGCCGCGCCGAGCCGAGGACGGCCAGCTCCCGTGCCTGCTCGACGGAGTCGATCCTGCCCTCGGGCACCCGGGCGAGCTCCGCGGCCCGCTCGGGGGTCAGCGCGGCCAGGTGCTCGGCGGCGAGCGCGGCCAGCGCCCCCGCCGAGGGGTACTCCGGATCGGCGACCCGGTCCGGCCCGATCGTCTCGGCGTACATCCGGGCGCCCGCGCCGATCACCGGCAACTCTCCCGGCAGGTCGTGCGGCCGGTCCACACGCGGCCCGTCCAGGCGGGTGCGCGCGTCGCCGTACCGCGCCCAGAAGACCTCCTTGCGCCGCGCGTCCGTCGCGACCAGGAAGGGTTCGCCGCGGCCGGAGGCGTAGGCGATCGCGTCGAGCGTGCAGACGCCGTACGCGTGGACGCCCACGGTCCCGGCCAGCGCGCTCGCGGTCATCAGCCCGACCCTGAGCCCGGTGTAGGGCCCCGGGCCCGACCCGGCGACGATCGCGGTCACATCGCGCAGAGAGGCGTCGCATTCACGGAGGACGTGTTCGATCGCGGGCGCGAGCAGCTCACCGTGGCGGCGGGCGTCGACTGTCGTCGACTCAGCCAGCACGCGGTCGCCGTCGTGCAACGCGGCCGTGACTGCGGGGGTAGCGGTATCCAGGGCCAAGACCAGCACAAAGGCCAAGCCTAGCCGTTGTCCGGTCTCCTCAGGCCCGTACGCCCGGGACCGGGGGCCTACGCGCGGGGGTCGCTCCCGGCCGGCGAGGCGTAGACGATGACGTTGTCGCGGTACTCGTGGTTGGCCCAGTCGAAGCTGCCGCCGCAGGTGACCAGGCGCAGGCCGTCCTCGGTGTACACGCGCTCGGCGGGGAAGTCGCTCTTGGGCACCCGCTCGACCGAGTCGACGCGGTATTCGGCCGTCTTGCCGTCGCTGCGCAGCACCTTCACCAGCTGTCCCTTCCGCAGCTCACGCAGCCGGTAGAAGACGGCGGGCGCGTTCTTCGTGTCCACGTGCCCGATGATCACGGAGGCCCCGCCGTCGCCCGGTACCGCGCTGCCGGTGTACCACCCGGCCGTCCCCGGCTTGTCGTACGGCGGGAGCTCGACGTCACCCTCGGAGGAGAGACCGAGCTTCATCAGCGGGGCCTTGAGCTTCAGCGCGGGGATGTCGATGCGCTTGGGCACGACCGTGGCGGCGCGAGGGGCGGGCTGCTCGTGGTCCTTGGCGCTCATCGCGAACAACGCCAGCCCGGTGGCGATCCCGGCCACGACCACCCACCGGGACGAACCGGCCAAACTCAGCCTCCCGCGCGCCTACGTGCCACACCGACGCCGATGCCGAGGGCCACCAGCAGGCCGACCGCGGTCGCGCCGACCGGCAGGCCGGAGTCCTCCTCGGGAGCGCCCGCCGCCGTGCCGCCGCCGCCCGCGTGCGGTGCCCGGGTGGGGATCTTCGTGGGGGTGGAGTCGGACGAGGATCCAGGGGTGACCTTCAGGGACGTGCTGCCGATGTCGTTGGTGGCCTCGCAGCGCACCTCGATCTTGTAGCCGCCCGGCTTCGCCTCCGCCCTGACGTTGGCGCCGCCGCGCACGTGGGGAACGCCCGGGGTGGAGCCCGGCGAGGGCGTGCCGGTCGGGGCGACCAGCGTCACCAGGCCGGTGAACGCGTCCGACCTGGCGGTCGCGCGGTAGTCGGTGCCCCCCTGGGGCAGCGGGCAGTAGGCCGTGATGTGGACGGTCCTGGTGGACCCGCCCTCGACCTTGGACGGATCGACCGTGACGCGGATGTCCTGGCGTGGAAGGGTCACCGAGGGCGACGGTTGCCCCGGCGTCAGGGTGATCGTGGGGGTGGCGCCGGCCGTCTGGGCCTCCGCCGTACAGCCGAGCCCGCCGAGCAGGACCATTCCCGTGACGGCGAGATGCCTGACCTTGATCATCCGACCACCCCTCCCACCCCGACCCTGTATACCCAGAAAATCTATGCCAATCCAGGGCTAAGGATCTTCATTCTTGGATGTTTCGGAATGATTCGGTGGGGCGCGGGAAACGCCCTGATCACCGTGCCCGGCGTTCCGGCGTCGGGGAGCGTCCCGCGGATCTCCGCGGACCTCGTGCCGGGAGGGGCGCTAGACCAGCGAGGCGGGGATCGCGGACCAGCGCCCGCCCACGCCGCGCAGCCGTACCCGCCGGTCCTCGCCCTCGGGGTCGCGCTCGATGACGATCTCGAGGCGGTCGTCGGCGAGGCCCTCGACGAGTCCCTCACCCCACTCGACGACGGTGACCGAGTCCTCCAGGGAGGCGTCCAGGTCGAGGTCGTCGACCTCCAGCGAGCCGCCGATCCGGTACGCGTCGGCGTGCACCAGCGCCGGGCCGCCGGAGAGCGAGGGGTGGACCCGCGCGATCACGAACGTCGGCGACGTGATCGGGCCGCGTACCTTGAGCCCCTCCCCGATGCCCTGCACCAGCGTGGTCTTGCCCGCGCCGAGCGGTCCGGTGAGCACCATCAGATCGCCGGGGCGCAGCAGCCCCGCGATCTCCGCGCCCAGCGCCCGCATCTCCTCGGTGGTACGGACGGTTCTCACGTGTCGCTCCTCCGTTCGCCCGGGCTCACCGGCCGCTCGCCTGACACTTCCATCGGTCACTGTACGGTCGCCGCGGGCTGACGTGCCGCGCCTCCGGCACGGCGCCATGCCCGTTCACGCCTCGTCGCGCTGTCCTCGCTTGATCAGCTCACGCAACGCGTCGTTGACGACGGCGGGGGTCTCCAGCTGCACCAGGTGCGACGCCGCGGGAATCGTGGTCAGCTGCGCGGTCGGCACGGCCGCCGCGATCGCCCGGCTGTGGTCGAGCGGGGTCAGCCAGTCGCGCTCGCCGACGATGATCGACGTGGGCACCTTGTTGAGCACGTCGAGCGCGGTCAGCTTGTCATGGGACATGAGCGCCGGGTAGAAGTCGGCTATCACCTCGGACGGCGTGGCCCTGATCATGGACTCGACGAAGTCCACCACGGTCGGACTGACGTTCCTGGAGTCGCCGAACCCGAGGTAGCGCACGGCGAGGAAGGCGACGTCGTTGCCCGCCTCGCGTCCCCGGTCGACCAGGGATCCGCGCTTGCGCATCACCGACACCGCCGACGGAACCGCCCTGTGCACGATCTTCGACACCAGCGCGGGAAGGCCGAGCGTGAGCTCGGCCAGCTTTCCCGCCGAGGTGGAGAGCAGCGCCACGCCCCGGACCTTGTCGTCGAACAGCTCCGGCCGCCGCTCGGCCAGCGCCATGATCGTCATGCCGCCCATGGAGTGGCCGACGAGCACGCACGGGCCGGGGACCAGCTCCTCCACCACCAGCGCCAGATCCTCGCCCAGGCGGTCGATCGTGCAGTCGCTCGGCTCGGCTCGCGCGGACAGGCCGTGGCACCGCTGGTCCCAGGTCACCAGCCGGTACGACTCACGCAGGTCACGCCGCTGGTAGTGCCAGGAGTCCGAGGCGAGGCAGTAGCCGTGGCACAGCACGACGGTGAGGGGGGCGTCCTCGGGGCCGTCGACCTCGGCGTGGATCATCACGCCGTCGGACGTCGTCAGCGCCACCTCGCGGCCGCGCAGCTCGCCGAATGGCTCGCTCGCCTCCAGGTCGGGGCGCAACCGGATCCGGCCCACGGCGTACCTCTTCGCCATGGCCGCCGCCGCCGCTCCCGCCGACGCGGCGCCCACCACGGCCCCGGCGATCCCGACCGTGCGGCGTGTGCTCATACCTGTTCTCCTCGTGACGGCGGCGCGCTGCGGGCCGACTCCACCTGATCCCGCTCGCCCGCGTAAACGCGCGGGACACGGGATCCGATCCTGGTCACGATCTCATGGGTGATCGTGCCGAGGGAATCCGCCCATTCCTGGCATGTGGCCTCGCCTCGCGTACCGGGACCGAAGAGGATCACCTCGTCGCCCTCACTGACCATGTCGTCGCCCGCGTCGACGACGAACTGGTCCATGCAGACCCGCCCGGCGATCCGCCGCCGCCGACCTGCGATCAGCACTTCCGCCTGGTTCGTGGCGGTCCGCATGATGCCGTCCGCGTATCCGAGGGGCACCAGCGCCAGCGTCGTCTCACGCTCCGTGACGTACAGGTGGCCATAGGAGACGCCGGAACCGGCCGCGACCCGCTTGGCCTGCGCGAGCCTCGCCACCAGCGTCATGGCCGGGCGCAGCCCGAACCCGCCCATCTCCGGAATGGGGCTCAGTCCGTACGCCGCGATGCCCGGGCGGACCATGTCGTACCGCGCCTGGGGCAGGGTGAAGGCGGCCGCGGAGTTGGCGATGTGGCGGATCGCGTCGCTCGGCACGCCCATCCCGTCGGCGATCCGCAGCGCCTCGTCGAACACGGCGAGCTGCGCGCCGATCGACGGGTGGCCCGGGATGTCGGCGCAGGCGAAGTGGGACCACATCCCGGCGATCTCGATGGCGCCCTCGGCCCGCGCGGCCAGCGCCGCCTCGATCAGCGCGGCCCACTCGGCCAGCGGCGCCCCGCCCCGGGACATGCCGGTGTCCACCTTGAGGTGCACCCGGACGGTACGGCCGGTGCGGCCGGCGGCGGCCACGATGTCGTCCAGCAGCCAGGGGGCGTTCGCGGACAGTTCCACGCCCTGGAGCGCGGCCTCCTCCAGCGGCTCGCCCGGGGTGATGAGCCAGGACAGGATCGGCGCGGTGACCCCGCCCGCGCGCAGGGCCAGCGCCTCGCGCACGAACGCGGTGCCCAGCCTCGTCGCACCGGCTTCCAGAGCCGCCTTCCCGCAGGGGACCAGGCCGTGGCCGTACGCGTCGGCCTTGACCGCGACCATGATGTCGGCGCCTGAAGCCCGCTCGGCGATGAGACCGACGTTGTGCCGGATCGCCGCGAGGTCGACCCTCGCCTCGGCGGGGGTCCGGACCTGGTCTTTCGCGTCCACGGTGATCTGGAGACTCATCGTTCCAGTCTGTCAGGTGATCCCGGTTGCTCGGGCCCGTTGCCCTCCCGCGTCACAGGGCGCGTACGGCCTCGGGCAGGGCTTCGGCCACGTCGAGGGCGGCGATCGGCGCCTCGCCACCCGGCCCGGAGTCACCGAGCCCGGAGCCTCCGGCGGCGCGGTCCGGCCCGGCCGCCGCGATCCGCGCCGCCAGCCCGTGCAGATAGGCGGCGCAGGAGGCGGCGTCGTAGCAGTTCAGTCCCCCCGCGAGCAACGCGCCCGCGATGCCGGAGAGCACGTCTCCCGTGCCGCCCGTGGCCAGCCACGGCGTCCCGGTGGAGTTGACCCGGACCGGCCGGTCCTCCTCGGCCACGAGCGTGGTGGACCCCTTCAGGAGCACGGTCGCCCCGAGCTCGGCCGCCGCGCGGCGCGCGTGCTCGATCCGCCGCGCCTCGATCCTCTCCCGCGGCACGTCGAGCAGCCGCGCCAACTCCCCGGCGTGCGGGGTGAGCAGGGTCGGTCCCGACCTGCGCAGCAGCGACCTGTCCGCGGCGACGTGGGTCAGCCCGTCGGCGTCCACGAGCACCGGGAGGTCGGTCGCCAGGATCTCCCTGACGATCGCGTGCGCCTCCCGCCCGGTGCCGAGCCCCGGCCCGACCACCCACGCCTGCACCCGTCCGACGCCGTCGAGCGGTCGTTCGGCTCCGGGGGTGAGCACCGTCGTCACGGCCTCCGGCCAGCGGGCCCTGACCTGCCGGACGGGCTCCTCGAAGCTCGCGAAGCGCACCATGCCCGCGCCCGCGCGTACAGCGCCGCCCGCCGCGAGCACGGCGGCTCCCGCGAACGTGTCGCTCCCCGCGGCGATCCCGATGACACCCCTGCGGTATTTGTCCGACTCCGGGGCGGGCTTCGGCAGCAGGTCGGCGACGTCGTCGCCGGTCAGCGCGGCCACGTCCGGGTCCGGGAGGTACGGCCCGAGCCCGATGTCCACCAGCTCCACCGCCCCGCAGAACGACGCTCCGGGATCGACGAGCAGCCCGTTCTTGTACGCGCCGAACGTCACGGTCGCCTGCGCCCTCACCACCGGCCCGTCCACGCGCCCGCTGCTCGCGTCCACCCCGCTCGGCACGTCGACCGCGATCACCACGCCCGGGGCGTCCGCCGTGAACCCGGCCAGCGTGCCGTACGGCTCGCGCAGCGCCCCCGTGCTCCCGATGCCGACCAGACCGTCCAGGACCAGGTCGGCGGCGCCGATCAGCTCCCGGGCCGGTCCCGGGGCGAACTCCACCGCCCTGCCGCCCGCGGCGCGCAGCGCGGCCAGGCCCTCCTGATGGGCGCGTGACCCGGCGAGGATCGCGTCCACCCGGGCGCCGCGCCGGGCCAGCCGGGCACCGGCGTACAGCGCGTCTCCCCCGTTGTCGCCGCTGCCGACCAAAAGGACCACGCGCGAGCCGTACACGCGGCCGCGCCTTTCGGCCAGGACCGGCGCGCACGCGGCGGCGAGCCCGGCGGCGGCCCGGCCCATGAGGGTCCCCTCCGGCAGCCGCGCCATCAGCGCCAGCTCGGCGGCCCGGATCTGGTCAGAGGTGTACGCGGTCCGCATGCGTCCGACCGTATCCCGGGGACGATCACGAAGGCGACGACCCCGCCGGGGCTACGACTCCGCGATCACGTAGGCGATGGCGACGCCTCCGTCGTGGGTCAGGGAGACGTGCCATCTCTTGACTCCGAGGGCGCGCGCCACGTCGGCGGCCGCGCCCGTGACCCGGATCATCGGCCGGCCGACCTCGTTCTTGACGACCTCGGCCTCGACGTGGCTGAGACCGGCCGGGCAGCCCAGCGCTTTGGCCACCGCCTCCTTCGCGGCGAACCTGACGGCCAGCGACTCGGTCCGCAGCTCGCGCTCCGCCTCGGTGAACAGCCGCTCCCGGAGTGCGGGGGTGCGCTCGAGCGTGGCGGCGAACCTGGCCATGTCGACGACGTCCACTCCGATTCCCACGATCACAGGGCGAGGCTACCCGCCGCCCGCGCGGCGCGCTCGCCGCCGTGTTCCCCGCCGTGCTCCCCGCCGCGTTCACCGCCGCGTTCACCGAACCCTGCGGCCTTCCCCGGAACCCGTGGTCGCAATCCACCGGTTTCGTCCACAGGCTGTGCACCGCTCCCGGCCGAAGACGTTTTCGACCGGCTGAGTAGGCTTGGCCGACGTGGCAGATGGAGACGCGTATGTCGAGCTCAGCCGTGCCCAGTGGCGGGATCTCCGCAAGAGCACGCCGCTGACCCTCACCGAGGCGGAGCTTTCGGACCTGCGCGGTGTCGACGATCCGATCGACCTCGCGGAGGTCACCGACATCTACCTGCCGCTCACCCGGCTGCTGAACCTGCACTTCACCGGGTCGCGCCAGCGCAGCGCCGCCGTTGGGGCCTTCCTCGGCGAGCGCGACGAGCGCGTGCCGTACGTGCTGGGCATCGCGGGGAGCGTGGCGGTCGGCAAGTCGACCACGGCGAGGGTGCTGCACGCCCTGCTGGCCCGCTGGCCCGAGCACCCTCGGGTCGACCTGATCACGACCGACAGTTTCCTCCACCCCAACAAGGTGCTGGAAGAGCGCGGGATCATGCACCGCAAGGGTTTCCCGGAGAGCTACGACCGGCGGGCGCTGGTGAAGTTCGTCGCCGACGTCAAGGCCGGCAACCCGTCGGTGACCGCCCCGGTCTACAGCCACCTGGAGTACGACATCGTGCCCGGGGCGGCGCAGACGGTGCAGCGGCCCGACATCCTCATCGTCGAGGGCCTCAACGTGCTGCAGCCCGCGCCGCCCACGTCCCTCGCCGTGTGCGACTACTTCGACTTCTCCATCTACGTGGACGCCCGCATCGAGGACATCAGGGACTGGTACGTCGACCGCTTCCACAAGCTGCGCCGTACGGCCTTCGCCGACCCGAAGTCCTACTTCGCGCACATCGCCGAACTGTCGTACGACGAGGCCACCGTGTTCGCCAGGAACGTGTGGCGTGACATCAACGAGCGCAACCTCGTCGACAACATCGCCCCCACGCGGGGCCGGGCCGGGCTGATCCTGCGCAAGGGACCCGACCACTCCATCAGCCGGATCCGGCTGCGCCGTACATAATCGTCGTCGTGCTGCACCTGCGCGTGATCAGCCCGGCCGACCGTACGGACCGGGTGCTGGAGACGATAGAGCGGGCGACCGGCGTCGCCAACGTCGTGCTGATGCCGAAGGCCGCGCGTCGACCGGCGGGTGACGTGCTGCTGTTCGACGTCGCGCGCGAGGCCGCGAACGACCTGATCGAGGAGCTGAAACGCCTCGGCCTGGAGGAGGACGGCTCGATCGCGATCGACAACATCGAGCTGTCGATCTCGCGCGCCGCCGAGGAGGCGGAAGAGCAGGCCCCCGGCGAGGGCGACGACGCGGTCATCTGGGACCAGCTCGCCCAGCGGGTGACCGCGGACTCCCGGATCACCTGGGCGTTCCTCGCCTTCCTCGCGATCGCCACGCAGATCGCCGGCATCGGCGTGCTCATCCCCTCGCAGATCCTCATCGTCGGCGCGATGGTGCTCGGCCCGGAGTTCGGCGCGGTGGCCGCCGTCTGCTTCGGGCTACTGCGGCGGGACCCGCGGCTGATCGCCGTCGCGTCCCGGACGCTGGTCGTCGGATTCGCCGTCGCCATCGCGGTCACGTTCGCCTGCGCGTTCGTGTCGCGCGCCATCGGCTGGGTCACCCTCGACATGCTCCAGCACAACGACGAGGTGCGGTTCATCGTCACGCCGGACAAGTGGTCGTTCATCGTCGCCCTGCTGGCGGGCGCGGCCGGGGTGCTCTCGATCACCGCGGGCAAGTCCTCGGCCCTGGTCGGCGTCTTCATCTCGGTCACCACGGTGCCCGCCGCCGGATACATGGCCGTCGCGATGGCGCTCGGCCGCTGGGACGCGGTCGGCCACTCGCTCGCCCAGCTCGCCGTCAACATCGCCGGCATGGTGGCCGCGGGCACCGCCACCCTGCTCGTCCAGCGGTTCCTCTGGCACCGGTACGGCCGCCGGATACCGATCGTCGCCGACGTACATCACGAGCATGAGCACGAGCATGAGCACGAGCACGACCGGCGGCTCGGCACCCGCACCCGCACCGGCACCGGCACCGGCACCGGCACCGGCACCTGAAGACGAGGCGGCCCCGCCACGGTATGACGCGCGGTTCCTCCTCCTGATGGAGGACCGGGCCGGTGTCACGGGGGTAGTCTCCGGATCATGACAATCCTCGCAACCGAGGGTCTGACCAAGCGTTTCCCCCGCGTGACGGCACTCGACCGGCTCACGGTCACGGCCGGGACCGGCGTCACCGGGCTCGTCGGCGCGAACGGCGCCGGGAAGTCCACGCTGATCAAGATTCTGCTCGGCCTGCTCCCGCCGACGTCCGGCCGGGCCGAGGTGCTCGGCATGGACGCCGCCACGCACGGCGCGGAGATCCGCCGCGCCGTGGGCTACATGCCCGAGCACGAGTGCCTGCCACCCGACGTGTCCGCCACCGAGTTCATCGTGCACATGGCCCAGATGTCCGGCCTGCCGCGCACCGCCGCCCGCGAGCGCGCGGCCGACATCCTGCGGCACGTCGGCCTGCACGAGGAGCGCTATCGCCCGATCGGCGGCTACTCCACGGGCATGCGGCAGCGGGTCAAACTGGCTCAGGCCCTCGTCCACGATCCCCGACTCGTCTTCCTGGACGAGCCGACCAACGGTCTCGACCCGCAGGGCCGCGACGACATGCTCGCGCTGATCCGGCGCATCGGCACCGAGTTCGGCATCAGCGTGCTGGTGACCTCCCACCTGCTCGGCGAGTTGGAGCGGGTCTGCGACCACGTCATCGTGATCGACGGGGGCGCGCTCCTGCGCTCGTCCGCGATCGGCGAGTTCACCCAGGCCACGCAGGCCATCGCCGTGGAGGTGGAGGAGGGACTCGAACCCCTCGCGGCACGGCTGGCCGAGCTCGGCGAGGCGGTGGCCGTACAAGGACGCGTCCTGACCGTCCAGGTCCGCTCGGAGGACACCTTCGACGCCGTACGCGACGCCGTCTGCGATCTCGACCTCAACCTCGTCCGGCTCGAACAGCGTCGCGGCCGCATCGAGGACGTCTTCAGGGAGCCGGCCGCATGACCGAGCAGACCGCGATCATCCACGACATCGGCTACCGGCACTACGAGGGACCCCGGCTCGGCCGCGGGAGCGCCGCGCTGGCCCTCGCCGTGCACAGCCTGCGCGGCGTCTTCGGCCTCGGCCGGACGACCCGCTCCAAGATCATTCCGTTCCTGCTCGTGGCGATCATGCTGCTGCCCGTGGTGGTGTCGATCGCCGTCATGGCCCTGCTGAAGCAGAACGCGATGGGCTATCCCTCGTACGCCGTGACCATGCAGGCGGTGCTCGCCATCTTCCTCGCGGCGCAGTCGCCGTACCTGGTGGCTCCCGACCTTCGGTTCCGCGTCCTGCCGCTGTACCTGTCCCGGCCGGTGACCGTGCTCGACTACGTCGGCGCGAAGCTGGCGGCCATGACGGTCGCGCTGTTCCTGCTGCTGGCCGTCCCGCTGACCGTGCTGTACGCCGGGGAGCTGCTGGTGGACCTCCCCGGTCCGCCGCACACCCGCGACTACATCGCCTCGATGGTGTGCGCGCTCCTCGCCGCCGTGCTGCTCGCCTCGATCGGCCTGGCCCTCGCGTCGTTCACGCCGAGGCGTGGGCTCGGGGTCGCGTCGGTGATCGCGTTCTACCTGTTCACCTCGGCGGTCTCCGCGGTGTTCTTCGGCGTGCTCCTGTCGGTCGGCAGGGACGCCGCCGCCAAGTGGGCCCTGCTGGTCAACCCGTTCTTCCTCATCGACTCCGTACAGGTGGCGCTGTTCGGCACCGAGCCGTCCAACGGCGAGGGCTACCCCGCGGGACCGTGGCCGGCGCTCATCCTGGTGGCCGTGATCGCCCTCGCGCTGACCGGACTCATCATGCGCTACCGGAAGGCGGCCTCCTCATGACGGTCACCACCGTTCCCGCCGTCGCCACCCGTGAGGGCGTCGTGGAGCTGACCCGGGTCTCCCGCTGGTACGGCAACGTCGTCGCGGTCAACGACGTCACGATGACGATCGGACCCGGCGTCACCGGCCTGCTCGGCCCCAACGGCGCGGGAAAGTCCACGCTGCTGCACATCATGGCCGGATTCCTCGCCCCGTCGAACGGCACCGCCACGCTGACCGGGCAGCCGATCTGGCGCAACCACGGCATCTACCGCCAGATCGGCCTGGTGCCGGAGCGGGAGGGCGTCTACGGCTTCCTGACCGGGTGGCAGTTCGTGCTGTCCGCCGCGCGGCTGCACCGGCTGCCGGATCCGGCGGGGGCCGCCACGCGCGCCCTCGACCTCGTCGAGATGACCGACGCCAAGGACCGCAGGATCGAGACGTACTCCAAGGGCATGCGGCAGCGGGTCAAGGTGGCGGCCGCGCTGGTCCACGACCCGCGGGTGCTGCTGCTCGACGAGCCGTTCAACGGCATGGACCCCCGCCAGCGGCTCCACCTGATGGAGCTCGTCAGGCGGATGGGCGCCGAGGGCCGGACCATCCTGTTCAGCTCGCACATCCTGGAGGAGGTGGAGCGGGTCGCCGAGCAGATCGAGGTCATGGTCGCCGGCCGGCACGCCGCCTCCGGCGACTACCGCGAGATCCGCAGGCGGATGACCGACCGCCCGCACCTGTTCCGGGTCCGCTCCAGCGACGACCGCCGGCTCGCCGCCGCGCTGATCGCCGACCCCTCGTCCGGGGCGGTCTCCCTGACGGAGAACGGGCTTGAGGTGCAGGCGCTCGACTTCGCCCGCTTCACGCGACTGCTCCCGAGGGTCGCCCGCGACACGGGGGTCCGCCTCTGGCAGGTGTCCCCCACCGACGAGGACCTGGAAAGCGTCTTCTCCTACCTCATCCAGCCCCGTGCGTGATCAGACCGGGACCGCCCGGACGAACACGCGGAAACGTATCTCACCGGACTCCATTCGCGAGCGTGCGAAGGACTGCCGGAGCAGTCGAGCGGAGCGAGACCAATGAACACCGTCGTAGCTGACATCACGTACCGGGCGATGCTCGGCCGCAAGCGGATCCTGCTGCTCGTGCTGCTGCCGCTCGCCCTGATCGGCGTCGCCGGGCTGCTCCGGCTGATCGGGGGGTCCAGCGAGGACACGGCCGTGACGCTGATGAAGACGTTCGCGATCGGCACGATCCTGCCCCTCCTCGGGCTCATCGCCGGGACCGGCGTGATCGCGCCCGAGATCGAGGACGGCACGATCATGCATCTGCTGTCCAAGCCGATCTCCCGGCCAGTGATCACTTTCACGAAGTTCGTGGTGGCCGCCTCGCTGATGGCGGTGTTCGCCGCCGTGCCCACGTTCATCGCGGCGTTCCTCGTGGTGCGGACCGAGTCGGGCGTCGCGTACGGCTTCGCCCTCGGCGCCCTGTTCGCCGGCGTCGCGTACGCGGCGGTGTTCCTTCTTCTCGGCGTGGTGACCCGGCACGCGGTGACGGTGGGAGTCATCTACGCCCTGGTATGGGAGGGCCTGGTGGGCGGCTACGTGCCCGGGGCGCGCAAGTTCTCCATCCAGCAGTGGGCCCAGTCGATCGCCGACCAGGTGTCGTCGTCCGCGTTCTTCAAGGCGGACGTCCCGATCGGCTTCGCCGTACCCGCGATGGTCATCGTGACCGTCGTCGCCCTGCTGATCGCCGGACAGCGCCTGCGCGGGTTGTCCCTGACCGGCGACGAGTGACCTCGGCCGGAAACGCGTGTGGCCTCCGCCGGACGGCGGAGGCCACACGCGTTCACAGACTCACGCGCAGCAGGTACGGACGACCTCGGCGAGATGGTTGGCGACGGCCTCGGCCTGGTCGTGCGACCCGGCCTCGACCATGACCCGGACCATGGGCTCGGTACCGCTCGGCCGGATCAGGACCCGGCCCCCGTCACCCAGCTCGGCCTCCGCCTCCGCGACGGCGGCGGCCAACTCGGCCGAGGACCGCGCCTTCGCCTTGGAGACGTCCCGCACGTTGACGAGCACCTGCGGCAGCTTCGTCATGACGGAGGCGAGATCGGACAGCGAGGCGCCCGACTTAGCCACCCGCGCGAGCAGGTGCAGCGAGGTGAGCAGGCCGTCACCCGTGGTGGCGTGGTCGAGCATGATCACATGCCCGGACTGCTCACCGCCGAGGATGAAGCCGCCCGCCTGCATCGCCTCCAGGACGTACCGGTCGCCCACGGCGGTCTCCACCATGGTCAGCCCGACGTCCCGCATCGCGATCTTGAAGCCCAGGTTGGACATCACGGTCGCCACGACGGTGTCCTTGACCAGCCGCCCCTCGGCGTGCATGCCGGCGGCGAGGACGGCCATGATCTGGTCGCCGTCGATCTCCTCGCCCTTGGCGGTGACGGCGAGGCAGCGGTCCGCGTCGCCGTCGTAGGCGATGCCGACGTCGGCCCCCCGCTCGACGACGGCCTTCTTGAGCTCGCCCAGATGGGTGGAGCCCACGCCGTCGTTGATGTTCAGCCCGTCCGGAGCCGCGCCGATGGTCTCGACCGCGGCCCCCGCGCGCAGGAGCGCTTCGGGAGCCACCATGTGGGCGGCGCCGTGAGCGCAGTCGACGACGACCCGCAGGCCGTCGAGGGAATGCGGCAGGGTGGCGAGCAGATGCGAGACGTAACGGTCGGCCTCGCCGTACGCCTCACGGACCCGGCCGACGGCGGCGCCGACCGGCCGGTCCCACTTCTCGCCGAGCCGCTCCTCGATCTCGTTCTCCACGGCGTCGGGCAGCTTGAAGCCGCCACGGGCGAAGAACTTGATCCCGTTGTCCGGGGCGGGGTTGTGCGACGCGGAGAGCATCACCCCGAGGTCGGCCCCGAGAGCTGAGGTCAGGTACGCGACCGCCGGGGTGGGCAGCACGCCGAGCCGAAGCACATCCACGCCAGACGACGCGAGGCCGGCGACCACCGCGGCCTCCAGGAACTCTCCTGAGGCGCGCGGGTCCCGGCCTACGACGGCGATCGGGCGGCCGCGCCGCCCGACGCTCGCGTGGAACGCCCCGGCATCGCCGAGGACATGAGCAGCCGCCACGGACAGGTCCATGGCGAGCTCGGCGGTGAGGTCGCGACCCGCGACCCCACGTACCCCGTCGGTGCCGAAAAGGCGCCCCCTGAAGGAGTCGCTTGCGGGCTCCGGAGACACTGCTAACGCTTGCTGTACTGCGGAGCCTTGCGGGCCTTCTTGAGGCCGTACTTCTTCCGCTCCTTGGCCCGGGCGTCACGGGTCAGGAAGCCGGCCTTCTTGAGCGGAGGCCGGTTGGTCTCGGCGTCCAGGATGGCGAGCGCGCGGGACAGGCCCATGCGCAGGGCGCCGGCCTGGCCGGTCACGCCGCCGCCGTCGATGCGGGCGATGATGTCGAACTGGTCCTCGGCGCCGAGCGTCACGAAGGGCTCGTTGACGATCTGCTGGTGGACCTTGTTCGGGAAGTAGGTGTCCAGCGAGCGGCCGTTGATGGTCCACTTGCCGGTGCCCGGCACGATGCGGACGCGGGCCACGGCCTCCTTGCGGCGGCCGGTGCCGTACGAGTTGCCCGTGGTGATGGGGCGGCGCACGGGGGCGTCAGCGCTGGGCGCGGACTCGGTGGTGTACTCGGAAGGGAACTCCTCGGACGAGAATTCGTCCTGCTCGCCCTCGACGAGCGTCTCGATACCGTTGGGCTCGGCCACGGTTCTCCTCTTACTTTCCTGGCTCGGCGATTACTGGGCGATCTGGCTGATCTGGAAGGACACCGGCTTCTGGGCCTGGTGCGGGTGCTCGGATCCGGCGTAGACCTTGAGCTTCTTCGCCATCTTCCGGCCGAGGGCGTTCTTGGGGAGCATCCCCTTGACGGCCTTCTCCACGGCGCGGTCCGGGCGCTTCTCCATGAGCTCGCCGTAGGTCACGGAACGCAGACCGCCCGGGTAACCCGAGTGACGGTAGGCCTTCTTCTGCTCGAGCTTGTTGCCGGTCAGGGCCACCTTGTCGGCGTTGATGACGATGACGAAGTCACCGGTGTCGACGTGCGGGGCGAAGATCGGCTTGTGCTTGCCGCGGAGCAGGGTCGCGACGTGGCTGGCCAGCCGGCCGAGCACGACGTCGGTGGCGTCGATGACGTACCACTGACGTTCGACGTCGTTGGGCTTGGGTGAGAACGTGCGCACGGCAGTGCCTTCTGTCGGAAATGTGAACTCACGGTAGGTTGCGCAGACACGGCGGCAACCTCCCGTCTCCACATGCATGGGAGAAGACGCCGGACGCGCCGTGCACGGGTCGCCAAGGACCAGTGCACACAACGAATCAGCAGGTTACCCGCCCCAGCGCCTCAGGTCAAAACGCGCCGCCCGGAACGGGGGCCGGAACGCCGGGACACGGAAATCCAATCCCTCAGTCCCCTTCATCCTCATCGCCTCACATCCCTATATTTGACTGCGGTATGTGGCAGACCCCTCACACCCGGCACCCCCAACGGACGCCCCGGCGCGGCGCTCACGTTGGCCTGCTCGCCTGCGCTGTCACACTTCTGCTCGCCGGCGTCGTCATCGGCAGGGTCAGCTCCCGGAGCGGTGTCGACGAGGTCTACCTCCGCAACTCCGAACCCACGCCTTCACCCACGAAGACCTCGGGGCCGTCGCCGCGGAACCGTCCGCCGCTCGACCACGTGGCGCGGGCCGGCGAGCCGCCCGCGGCCGCCCAGGCGACCCCGACGACCAGGCCGCCCACCAGGAAACCGTCCACCATGATCGACGGCTCGGACGGCGGATCGCAGTGGAACACCTTCGCCCCCGGGTACGGCGACGAGTCCGGCGCCGCCGGAGGCGGGACAGGCGGTGACACGGGGGGCACGGACGGCGGAACGGCCGCTCTCACCAGCCTGGAGTCCGAGGTCATCCGGCTGGCGAACGCCGAACGCCGCCAGCGGGGCTGCGCCCCCATGCGGATCGACAAGCGCCTCGTCCGGTCGGCCCGGCAGCATTCGCGGGAGATGGCCGCGAGCAACGCGTTCGAGCACGCCTCGCCGGACGGCCGCTCACCGTGGGACCGCATGGAAGCGGCGGGTTACCAGGACGGCGGCGCGGAGAACATCGCCCGGGGTTACCACACCGCCCGCGAGGCGATTCAGGGCTGGATGGCCAGCAGCGGTCATCGGCGCAACATCCTCAACTGCAGCCTGGTCGCGACCGGTGTGGGGGTCGACATGGGGCCTGGTGGACCCTGGTGGACCCAGGACTTCGGTTATTCCTGACTTTCCTCATGTGCTGGGATACGCGGCTAATCTCAGCGCATGGGTTATCCCGGCGACCAGCCATACCGCCAGCCGTACCTCCCGCAGGGCGAGCCGCCGACCACCGACCGTCCCACCGAGCGCCGCCAGGCGCCGTACGGACCCGCGTCCGGCCAGGACGCCGCGGCGTTCGACCCATGGCGCCGGCCGCAGCGGGACGGCGCGCAGCAGGCGCGGCCGCAATCGGGAGGCTGGGAGCCGGGCGGGCAGCCCGAGAGCGGGCAGGGCGGAACCTGGGGACCGGGGCCGTCGCAGCCAGACGGCGCGGCCGGAGGCCGGGGGCCTGGAGGCACTCCGTCGGGCGGCCCGGACACCGGCGCGCAACCGGGCGCCTCGCCTTGGGGGCCGGGAGGCGCGCAACCGGGAAGCCCGCTGAGCGAGAGCCGTCGGCCGGAGGGGGCACCCGCCGGTTCCGCCCCCGGCGCGGTCGGCGCGACCGGTCAGGCCGGAGGTTCGCAGCCGGGCGATTTCGCGGTGGGCGGTCCGCAGGGCGGTGGATTCGCGCCGGGCAGTCCACAGAGCGGCGGTTTCGCCCCCGGAAGCCCCCAGGGCGGCGGATTCACCCCCGGAAGCCCCCAGGGCGGTGGATTCGCCCCCGGAAGCCCCCAGGGCGGCGGATTCGCCTCAGCCAGTCCGCAGGGTGGCGGTTTCGCGCCCGGAAGCCCGCCGCCGGGCGGGCAGCCCACCGGACATCCGCAGCCGGGTGGCCCCGAGAGCGGCGGTTCCCTCCCCGGGGATCCGCTCGGCCGGCAGTCGCCCGCCTCCGGGGAACCGCCTCGCGCCGAACGGCGCGCCGCCGCCGAGTCGTCGGAACCGCCGTGGGACCCCTACGGACCGGTCCCCTTCTGGCGGCGCCCTCTCGTGCTCGCCCTGGCCGGTCTCGCGCTGATCGCCGCCCTCTTCGCGGGTCTGTGGGTCGCGGCGAGCCGCGAGCAGCCGGTCCGCGCGGTTCCCACGCCCACACCGACGCCCATGGTCTCCACCGGCCCCACGAGCAAGTACGGCTACGCGGGCTCGCGCACGACCGACAAGTCCCCGCTCACCGCCACGGAACTCTTCGGCCAGAAGAAGGTCACCAGCGGCACCCGGTCCTACCTCCGGACAAAGGTCAACAAAGAGAAGAAGTGCGCCGACGGCGTGTCCGGTACGAAGATCACGAAGGCTCTCAAGGACGGCCGCTGCACGCAGCTCATCCGCGCCAGCTACCGGGACTCCAAGGGCACGATCATCGGGACGGTCGGCGTCGCCAACCTCAAGACCACCACCGCGGCCAAGAAGGTGGCGTCCGCCGGCGGCGGCAAGGAGCGGCAGGACTTCCTCAAGCCGCTGCCGGGCACCGACGACATCACCAAGTTCCTCGGGACGGGCGACGCGTACGCGGGCGGCTGGATCCACGGCCACTACACCGTGCTGCTGTGGTTCCAGTTCAAGGACGGCCACAACCCGAGCAAGACCGAACTCAAGCGCCTCTACCAGGCAGCCATGGACATCACGGAGAAGACCGTCTTCCCTGCTCTCGACACGAGGTCCCTGACCGGAGGACGCAGCTGATCCGCGAAACCATCTTTCCGCCGATCTTTCTGGACAAACACCTCCCGGGGGCTGCGCACAAACGCCCATAGCGGCACGACGATCTCGTCTACGCCGATACGCTTCCGCATATGCGTGGCCAGGATCCCGTTTCCGAGCACGAACACGGCGCCGACGGCTCGACGGCACCCGCTGTGCCACCGCCGAGCTTCGGCCATCCCGACGAGACAGCCGGTGACGTACCCGGCGAGACACCGTCGGGCTACGACTGGTTCGCCCGCCCCCACGACGCGGCGGACGAGCCTGCGTCGCCCGAGGGATCGCGGAACACCACCCCCGGTGGTGCCCCGTCCGGTCAGGACACCGCCGACGCGGGACAGGCGTCCCGCTCGCGTGCCGAAACCGTCCACGAGAGCACCCACGACCTCACGTCCGACGCCGTCCGTGACGCGCGGGAAAGTCCCGAGCGTCCGGGAGCGGTGACCCCCGGTGGAACTCCTCGCCCGGCCGGAACCGGGCCCATGGAGAGCGCGGCCGGAGAGCCGCCCTGGTCCCCATGGGCGCAGGCGAGCCGGCCCACCGGGGAACGGCCCGCGGAGCAGGCGCCGTCCCCGGCCGAGACCCCGCAGTGGGGTCCGCCGCCCGCTTTCGGCGCGGTCACCGAACCCACCGCGACCGCTCGGCCGGACGGCCGGGGCACGGCACCCCAAGGAACGCCGGCACCCGCTGAACCGCAGGCATCGCAGGGAACACCGGCACCGCAGGAAAGCGGCCGCTCGTTCCGGGAGAATCCCGAGCGGGATCAGTTCGAGACCATCGACTTCCCCGCGATCGACGTCACCAAGCCGTGGGTTCCCCCCACCGGCCAGGGACGTCCCGGCTCGTGGAACGCCGGGGCCGCGCGGTCGGGCGCCCAGCCGTCGCCTTCCGGCAACCAGCCGCCTCCCAGCACGCAGCCGTCGGCTTCCGGCAACCAGCCTCTCCCCGACACCCAGCAGTCGCCTGCCGGCAGCGAGGAGAGCACGTACGGCACGCCGGGTGGCACTCGTCCGGCACCTCCCACCACGCCCCATACGGCTCCGCCGCCCAGGCCACCCGCGCCGCCCGTCGCACCCACGCCGACTCCGGCCGCCGCATCCCCCATGCATCCGGCGCCTCGGACCGTGCCCATGTCGCCGCCCGGGCCTGCTCCCCTCCCCGCCGAGCGGCAGGGCCAGGGAACGGCACAGCCCTCCCAGGCCGACGAACCTTCGGAGCGCGGAGTGGAAGCGCTACCGGACGACCGGGGACGGCCAGAGGAGCACCTCGACGCCCAACAGGACGCGACGCGCCCGCGAGAGCGCCCCGACGAACTCACCGCCCGTACGACATCCAGCGACGCCGAGCGGCTTGGTGGCCCTCGCGGGCCCCGCGGTCCCGAATCCGGGACGTCCGGTGACCGTCGCCGGCTCGGCGGCCCGGAATCCGGGAAGGTCGACCACGCCGGAGATGAGGCCGGAGAGGCCGGGCAACCAGGTGACTTCGGAGCCTGGCACGAGCAGGCGTCGGCCATGGCCACTTGGTCGGCCTCGGCGGTCCGCGACGACCTGTCCGGCGACACTCCGGCCGAGCCCGCCCCCGGCCCCGCGGCCCGGCCTGGTTCACCGCCCGGTGCCGCGCCCGTGGAAGCGGAGCCCGCGTCTCCCCCGGGAGCGGGGCCCTGGCCGGAGCGGGAGCCGATTCCGACGGGCACCGCGGAACCGGTCGCGACACCGGGACCGGTCACCGACGCGGACCCGAAGGAGCGCCCGCTTCCCACGGCGGCCCATGACCTGGCGAATGACCCCGGCCACGACCCGGCACATGACCCCGGCCATGACCCGGCGCATGACCCCGGCCATGACCCGGCGCATGACCCGGCGCATGACCCGGCCGCGCCGGAACGGCCCGCCCATCTCTCTGAGCAGGCTTCGCCGGTGACCCGCGAGCAGGGACCGACCGTTCCTCTCAGGCCGCCCGCTCCCCGGGAGGCTCCTGCCCGGTCCTTCAGGCCCGCGGAGCCCGGTGACGTCCCCGTGTGGCCGCCCAGGCTGCCCGGTGAGGCGACCCCGGCGCCCGACGCGCCCCTGAGCGGCGCACGGGCACCCTGGCCGCCGGACGAGTCCCCTGCCCCGGACGCCCCCGGAACCGCCGCGCGTGCCGACGCCACCGAACCCGGATCCACCGCTCCCGGGGAGGACCCCGAGGGCGAGCATTCTGACGACCACTCCCGGCCACCCGCCGACGCGGACACCGGCGACCCGGCGGACGGCGAATCCTTCCCGCCCCAGCCTCCGGAGGCTTCCGGCGAACCGCCGCTGGCCCGGCCTCTGCCCGGCGTCTCGGATCTCACACCGCCCTCTCAGGGCGAGGCCGTGGGTCCCCGGCAACCCGGCACGGCGTACGACTCGGGCCCGGACCAGGACTCCGGCTCCCCGAACGGACACGGCCAGGCCGACGAGACCCCCGGACCGCGTCAGCCGGTCGGACTCCAGGCCGAAGCGGCGGGCCACCAGCACCTTCCGGCCCGTTCGGGCCCGGCGTCGCCGCCCATGCCGGTCATGCCGGTCATTCCTTCGCCGAGCCCCGTACTGCTCGCGTCAGAACAGGGCCGGCCTCCCGGCGACCTTCCGGTCCCGTTCGTCCCACCGCCCGCTCCGCCCGCCAGGCGCTCCTCCGGCACAGGCAAGAAGATCCTGCTCGGCGCCGGCACGGGAATCGTTGTGGTGGCCATCGGCGCCGCCGCCTTCCTGGCGTACACCGGGCAACCCGAGGACGCGTCGGCCGCCGGCGCGCCCCCGAAGACCAGCGGCGCCCCCGCGGCCACCACCCCGGCGGCACAGCCGAGCACGAGCACGAGCGCGAGTGGCGGCACGAACGTGAACACCGCGGCCCCACTCGACTCGGAGGAGACCGACCCGCGCAAGCTCACCCTGGCCGAGACGTTCCCGGACGCGCGGATCACCCTCGCCGGGCGCAGCTTCAAACGGGTCAAGGTCAGCATGACCGACAGCTGCGAGCAGGCGGCGGCGGGCACCTTCGCCGACGCGCTGAAGCAGCAGGAGTGCCGCAGGGTCCTCCGGGCCACCTACGTGGACGCCAAGCAGCACTACGCGGTGACCACCGGAATCGCGGTGCTGCCCACCAAGGACGCGGCCCTCGCGGTCGACAAGGCCAAGAACCTCAGCGGCAACCTCTGGTTCCGCGGGCTCAACGGCGACACGGGCAGCGGCGCCGAGCGCGTGGCGATCTCCGGCGGCTACGCCGCGGGCATGGTGTGGGGTCGCTACATCGTGTTCAGCTACGCGACCTACGCCGACGGCCACACGCCGGGCGCCAAGGAACAGGATCTCGGCCCGGTCAGCGGTGCGTTCCGCGACCACACCGCCGAGGTGATCGGCAAGCGCGTCACGCGCTGAGCGTGCGCACCCGGCGCGTCGCCATGGCGCGCCGGGCCAGTTCCTCGCCCACCGGGTAGCGAACCTCCTCCAGCGTCAGCCCGAGCGCCGGAGCCACGTGCACCCCGGACTCCCGTACGGCCCTCGACAGCACCAGACCCGGCCATTCGACGGGCTGCCTGCCCTCCCCGACCGCGAGCAGGGAGCCCACCAGGGCGCGGACCATGGAATGGCAGAACGCGTCCGCGACGACGGTCGCCCGGATGATCCCGTCCTCGCCCCGCGACCAGTCGAGCCGCTGGAGTTCGCGTATCGTCGTGGCGCCCTCGCGCTTCTTGCAGAACGCGGCGAAGTCATGCTCGCCGATCAGCCGCCCGGCCGCGGCGTTCAGCAGATCGACGTCGAGCGACCTGTTGTGCCACAGCACCTCGCGCCGCCGCAGCGGGTCGGTCCCACCGGGAGCGTCACAGACGCGGTAGACGTATCGCCGGAACAGAGCGGAGAATCGCGCGTCAAACCCCTCAGGAGCCACTGAGACGGCATAAACGCGTACGTCCTGGGGCAGAACACCCGCCAGCCGTCTGGTCAGCGCAGCGAGCCAATGAGCGCCTTTGGCACGCCAGGCGTCCTCGGGGTCGGTCTCCGGATCACGCTGCCGGTGCCGGGCCGTGTCGGCGACCGCGAGCCGGGAAAGCGCGAGATCCACGTGCGCCACCTGCCCCCGGGCGTGCACCCCCGCGTCCGTACGGCCCGCCACGGTCAGTTGAGGAGCCGGATCGAGCCGGAGGATGCGGCCCAGCGCGCCTTCCAGCTCTCCCTGGACGGTTCGCCGCTCCGGCTGCCGCGCCCAGCCGGAGAAGTCGGTGCCGTCATAGCCCAGATCGAGCCTCAGCCGAACTTCTCGGTCCACGTCCATCCTCCCGTACGGCAGGCGACCAGCCGTACCTGAAACGAAGAGCGGGCCCAGCGATCCCGGAAGGGACGCTGGACCCGCTCACAGGCTGTTGATCAGCACAGGCCCCTGATCAGGCCTCGTCCTTCTTGGCCTCGGCCTCGGGGGTCTCCGCCTCGGCGGCCGGAGCCTCAGCAGCCGGAGCCTCGGCGGCCGGGGTCTCGGTGACCTCCTCGGCCGGGGCGGCCGGAGCGGCCTCGGCAGCGGCGGCCGGACGCGAGACGGTGACCGGGCTCAGCTGCTCGCTCACCAGCTCGATGACCGCCATGGGGGCGGCGTCGCCCTTACGCGGGCCGAGCTTGGTGATGCGGGTGTAGCCACCGGGACGCTCGGCGAAAGTCGGCGCGATCTCGGTGAAGAGGTGGTGGACGACGCCCTTGTCGCGGACGACCGTCAACACCTGGCGACGGTTGTGCATGTCGCCCTTCTTCGCCTTGGTGATCAGCTTCTCCGCGAGCGGGCGAAGACGCTTGGCCTTGGCCTCGGTGGTGCGGATCCGGCCGTGCTGGAACAGCTGGGTGGCGAGGTTCGCCAGGATCAGCCGCTCGTGCGCCGGGCCGCCGCCGAGACGGGCGCCCTTGGTGGGCTTGGGCATGTCGTTTCTCCTTGAGAGACAACCCGCTCCGGCCGTGTCAGGTACCGAAGTCGGGGCGGCGGGCTCCTGCGAGCCCGCCTTGAGCGAATCAGTGGTTCAGCAGGCACCCCGACTGATCGGGGATGCCTTCCGGCCGCCGGGACAGCGGTGTGCCCACTGTCCCGGTGCCGGCTCGGCCGGAATGCGACCTAGTACTGCTCGGTCTCGATGAAGCCGCCGTCCTCGTCGTCGTACCCGCCGCCGGCGACCGCGCTGGGGTCGAATCCGGGCGGGGAGTCCTTGAGGGCGAGGCCCATCTCGTGCAGCTTCTGCTTGACCTCTTCGATCGACTTCGCACCGAAGTTGCGGATGTCGAGCAGGTCCTGCTCGCTGCGGGCGACGAGCTCACCCACGGTGTGGATGCCCTCGCGCTTGAGGCAGTTGTAGGAGCGGACCGTGAGGTTCAGCTCCTCGATCGGCAGCGCCAGGTCGGCGGCCAGGGCCGCGTCGGTCGGCGACGGGCCGATGTCGATGCCCTCGGCCTCGACGTTCAGCTCGCGCGCCAGGCCGAACAGCTCGACCAGGGTCTTACCCGCCGAGGCGACCGCGTCGCGCGGCTTCATCGACGGCTTCGTCTCGACGTCCAGGATCAGCCGGTCGAAGTCCGTGCGCTGCTCGACACGGGTCGCCTCGACCTTGTAGGTGACCTTGAGGACCGGGGAGTAGATGGAGTCGATCGGAATCCGGCCGATCTCCTGGCCCGGCTGCTTGTTCTGGGCCGCGGAGACGTAGCCCCGACCGCGCTCGACGGTCAGTTCCATCTCCAGCTTCGCCTTGCCGTTCAGCGTGGCGATGTGCAGGTCGGGGTTGTGCACCTCGACACCGGCCGGAGGCGCGATGTCGGCGGCGGTGACCTCACCCGGGCCCTGCTTGCGCAGGTACATCACGACCGGCTCGTCGTGCTCAGACGAGACGACCAGCGACTTGAGGTTCAGGATAATGTCGGTGACGTCTTCCTTGACCCCCGGCACGGTCGAGAACTCGTGCAGCACGCCCTCGATGCGGATGCTGGTGACCGCCGCCCCCGGGATCGAGGACAGCAGCGTGCGCCGCAGCGAGTTGCCGATGGTGTAACCGAAGCCCGGCTCCAGCGGCTCGATGACGAACTTGGACCGGTGCTCCTCGAGCGACTCCTCCAGGAGGCTCGGGCGCTGTGCGATGAGCATGTGGGTTCTCCCCTGATTTCCGGGACGATTCCACCGTGCCCCGCACCGCCGCCGGCCGCTGATCGCGACTCGGCCGTGCCGGACCGGTTTCCTCTCCCTGTACGGCGGCGCCCGCTATTTGACGCCACTCGCCTACAACCATGATGCCGCACGGCTCGCGTTCCGCGAGCCGTGCGGCCATCGTCTGGTCGAGAGCTCTTACTTGGAGTAGAGCTCGACGATGAGCTGCTCCTGGACCAGCGTGTCGATCTGCTGGCGAACCGGGAGCTGGTGCACGAGGATGCGCATGCTTTCCGGGGCGACACCCAGCCACGCCGGGACGGTCTTGTCACCGGCGGTGGCGCGGGCCACCTCGTACGGAAGCAGGTTCCGCGACTTCTCGCGGACCTCGATGATGTCGTGCTCGCGGACGCGGTACGACGGGATGTCGACCTTCTTGCCGTTCACCACGATGTGCCCGTGGCGCACCTGCTGGCGGGCGGCGTCGCGCGACTCGGCGAATCCGGCGCGGTAGACCACGTTGTCGAGACGGCTCTCCAGGATCTGGAGGAGGTTCTCGCCGGTCTTGCCGGACTTGCGGTTGGCTTCCTCGTAGTAGTTGTGGAACTGCTTCTCGAGGACGCCGTAGATGCGGCGGGTCTTCTGCTTCTCACGAAGCTGGAGCTGGTACTCAGACTCCTTCGGCCGACCGCGACCGTGCTCACCCGGCGGGTAAGGACGGATCTCGATGGGGCACTTCGCGGACTCGCACTTCTTGCCCTTGAGGAAGAGCTTCGTCTTCTCGCGTCGGCAGAGCTTGCAGTCCGCACCCGTGTAACGAGCCATTTCTCTCTATCTCCTGGAGCTCAGACGCGGCGGCGCTTCGGCGGGCGGCAACCGTTGTGCGGGACCGGAGTCACGTCCTGGATGGACCCGACCTCGAGGCCGGTCGCCTGCAGCGAACGGATCGCGGTCTCACGGCCGGAGCCGGGGCCCTTGACGAAGACGTCGACCTTGCGCATGCCGTGCTCCATGGCGCGGCGGGCGGCGTTCTCAGCGGCCATCTGCGCGGCGAACGGGGTGGACTTACGGGAGCCCTTGAACCCGACGTGGCCGGCACTGGCCCAGGAGATCACGTTCCCGTTCGGGTCGGTGATCGAAACGATCGTGTTGTTGAACGTGCTCTTGATGTGGGCGTGCCCGTGAGCGACGTTCTTCTTTTCCTTGCGGCGCACCTTCTTAGGTGCGCCCTGGCGGCTCTTCGGCGGCATTTAAGCGCTATCTCCTGGAATGTGGCTGCTAGGACTACTTCTTGCCCGGCTTCTTCTTGCCGGCCACGGTCTTCTTCTTGCCCTTGCGGGTACGCGCGTTCGTCTGCGTCCGCTGACCGTGGACAGGCAGCCCCTTGCGGTGCCGGATGCCCTGGTAGCAGCCGATCTCGATCTTGCGGCGAATGTCGGCCTGAACCTCGCGACGGAGGTCACCCTCGATCTTGAAGTTCGCCTCGATGTAGTCACGCATCGGCACGAGCTCAGCGTCGGTGAGCTGGTGGACGCGCAGATCCGGGCTGACGCCCGTCGCCTCCAGGATCTCCTGGGCGCGAGTGCGACCGATTCCGAAAATGTAGGTGAGAGCGATCTCCAGCCGCTTGTCGCGGGGGAGGTCGACGCCAACCAGGCGAGCCATGGTCGGGCATTCTCCTTCGTGGTGGCGGAGGTCCTGCGCCTCACTTCCCCTCCCCATGCCCGGGGTGAGGGCCCCGGCCTCCGACCGGGGGTCTCCCGTGTGGTCCGGCTCCCGACATCGGGAAACCGCCTTCACGGGTGTGACGCGCGATTACTGTTCAACGGTCCACATGGCTCGAGCCCGCCACTGGAGCGGACTCACATGGAACCTTTTTCTGCGACCGTCGCCAGTCGAATCCGCCTTGCCTCGCGCCCCATCGGTCCGCTTTCGCGAACCACCTGGTGCCCGGCTCGGCTTCCTCTCCTGCTGGCTGGTCGAGTCCGCCTCGCCCTACACCCGATCGACCCGCTTTCGCGAACCGCCCGGTGCCCGGCTCGGCTTCCTCTCCTAGCCCTGGCGCTGCTTGTGGCGCAGGTTGTCGCAGATCACCATGACGCGACCGTGCCGGCGAATCACCTTGCACTTGTCGCAGATCTTCTTGACGCTCGGCTTGACCTTCATAGTCCTTTATTCGTTCCTCAGACGGCCCGCCCTGATTAGAGGGGGGCTTACTTGTACCGGTAGACGATCCGCCCGCGACTCAGGTCGTAGGGGCTCAGTTCCACGACCACCCGGTCGTCGGGGAGGATCCGGATGTAGTGCATCCGCATCCGTCCGCTGATGTGGGCCAGGACCTTATGGCCGTTGTCGAGCTGCACCCGGAACATCGCGTTCGGGAGCGACTCAACCACAGTGCCCTCGATCTCGATGGCGCCGTCTTTCTTGGCCATGTCCCTCGCGTTTCACTGATCGGTCGTCTGAGGCTTCGGATCACTACGCAGCCGCGACCTAAGGGCGCTTCCAGAGAGCGGCGACCGGCAAGGCCACCTGTGCGCAAAAGGTCATAGTGAGCCGACAAAGGAGTGTACGACAACCCGGCCAGAAATGCGAAACGGCCGGCGCTGTCTCCACACCGGCTGCCAGGCTACCCCAGATCACCGTCTACTCACGCACTGCCGTACGCGATGGTGGAAGGGCTGTTCCGGCCACCGGGTCCCCCTGCCGGCGCCGCCGATGTGCCGGGCTGCCGGGCGGACACGGCGACCAGATCCGGCCGGCCGATGAAGATCACCTACCCGGCGACGAGCCGGCCGATCACACCCGGCCGGTAAAGAGTGCGTCCGTCTAGGCGCGGGACGACCGGCCCGCGCCACCCGGGCTCACGACCGTTTCTGGTCCCGCCCGAAGATCGTGCCGACCAGGAGGACGGCCCCCCACGGACCCATCACCCACAACGGCCACGGATAGATCCAGTGGACCGACGAGATCACGACGATCAGCCAGATGACCCAGTTGATCGCGCTCGCGGTGGCCCATGCGCCCCAGGCGGCCTTCAACCCCGTCTGGGTGCCACGTCGCGGGCGCGGGCGCGACTGGGAGGAGACCGTCGCGGGAAGGGTGTGCAGATCGATGTCCGGCAGGTCCGACGTCAGCGTGGCGAGCTCGCCGTACGTCCGGCTCTGGTAGACCTGCGCCAGCCGCTCGTTGAACTCGTCGACGGTGAGCCGGCCCTCGGCGACATGCTCTCGCAGAGCGGCGACGACCCGGTCCCGGTCGCCGTCGGAGGCTCGCATCTCTGGAGTTGCCGCCATCACATCTACTCCCGCCGCTCCACATGATTAGCCCCATTATGTGACACGAGACGGCACGAGGGGCGCTGTGAATCAGCCCTGTTCGCCGGAACCCGCGGAGGTCTGGCCGAAGCGCGACTCACCCCCGTCGAGCGCCGTGAGGACCAACGGGCCGTTCTCCGTGACCGCCACGCTGTGCTCGAAGTGCGCCGACGCCTTCCCGTCCACCGTCACGACCGTCCAGTCATCGGACAACACGCGGGTACGGTCGGTGCCCAGGTTGACCATGGGCTCGATCGCGAAGCACATGCCGAGCTCGAAACGCGGCCCCCGGCCGGGACGGCCGTGGTTGGCGACCCACGGGTCCATGTGCATCTCGGTGCCGATGCCGTGTCCGCCGTACTCCTGGGGGATGCCGTAGCGGCCCTGGGACCGTACGTACTTCTCCACCTGGAACCCGATGTCCGACAGGTGACCGCCGACGCGGAGCGCGGCGATCCCGCGCCACATGGACTCTTCGGTCACCCGCATCAGCTCGGTGAGCGCCGGGTCGACCTCGCCCACGGGGACGGTGATGGCGGAGTCGCCGTGCCACCCGTCGAGGATCGCACCGCAGTCGATGGAGATGATGTCGCCTTCACGCAGCTTGCGCCGGTCGTTGGGGATGCCGTGCACGACCTCGTCGTTCACGGAGGCGCAGATGGTCGCGGGGAAGCCCTGGTAGCCCTTGAACGACGGAATCGCACCCGCGTCCCTGATCGCCTTCTCGGCGATGGCGTCGAGGTCGAGCGGGGTCAGTCCGGGCTCGACGGACGAGCGGAGCAGTTCGAGCGTCCTGCCGACGACCAGACCGGCCGCCCGCATCTTCTCCAGCTGCTCAGGCGTCTTCACCTGGATTCCGTGCTTGTTCTTCTTGAACACTCTGGCACCCCCTGGGGTGTTCTAACGGCCGGACTATCAGGCCAATTCCCCCGATTCTGCCCTAAAGCGCCGGACGCCATCCCACGGATGGGATGGCGTCCGAAAAGGGGACCTTCAGTTTTCGGGCGTGCGCAGTGCCGCCATGGCCCGCCGGGTGACCTCGTCGACCGGACCGGTCGCGTTCACCCGAACGAGGATGCCCTCGTCCGAATAGAAGTTGATCAGCGGGGACGTCTGCTCCTGGTAGACCTCCAGGCGTCGCCTGATGGTCTCCTCGCGGTCGTCGTCGCGCTGGAACAGCTCGCCGCCGCACGCGTCGCAGACACCCGCCACGGAAGGGGGGTCGAAATCGACGTGCCATACCTTGCCGCATGAGCGACAGGTGCGTCGTCCGGCAAGTCGCCGTACGACCTCCTCGTCGTTGACGATCAGTTCCAGGACGATGTCCAGCCCGGTGCCGAACTCGGCCAGCATCTTCTGCAAGATCTGCGCCTGCGGCACGTTCCGCGGGAAGCCGTCCAGCAGGAAGCCCTGCTGGGCGTCATCCTCGCCCAGACGATCGCGGACCATGGCGACCGTCACCTCGTCGGGGACGAGGTCGCCGCGGTCCATGTACTCCTTGGCAAGCTTGCCGAGTTCCGTGCCGCCGGAGACATTGGCGCGGAAGATGTCACCTGTCGAGATTTTCGGGATCGACAGATGTGATGCGATGAACTGGGCCTGCGTCCCCTTGCCCGCTCCGGGGGGCCCGACCAAGACGACGCGCACTATCTCAGGAAGCCCTCGTAGTTGCGCTGCTGAAGCTGGCTCTCGATCTGCTTGACCGTGTCCAGGCCGACACCAACCATGATGAGAATGCTGGTCCCTCCGAACGGGAAGTTCTGGCTCGCCCCGGCCACCGCCAGTGCGAGGATCGGGATCAGCGAGATGACGCCCAGATACGGAGCACCGGCGGCCGTGAGCCGCGTGAGCACGTAGTTGAGGTACTCAGCGGTCGGCCGGCCCGGACGGATGCCCGGGATGAACCCACCGTACTTCTTCATGTTGTCAGCGACTTCAACGGGGTTGAAGGTAATGGACACGTAGAAGTACGTGAAGAAGAGGATCAGCGCGAAGAACGTGGCCATGTAGACGGGGTGGTCGCCCGTCACCAGGTTCTGGGCCAGCCATTCGATGACCGGGCCCGGGTTCGCGCTGTTGCCGAAGATCGTGACCAGCAGCTGCGGCAGGTACAGCAGCGACGAGGCGAAGATGACCGGGATGATGCCGGCCTGGTTCACCTTGAGCGGGATGTAGGTCGAGGTCCCGCCGTACATCCGGCGGCCCACCATGCGCTTCGCGTACTGCACGGGGACGCGCCGCTGCGCCTGCTCGATGAAGACGACGACGGCGACCATGACAATGCCGACGATCATCACCACGACGAACTTGAAGGCGCTCTGCCGGAAGATGTTCATCAGCTCGGACGGGAAGACCGCCACGACCTGGGTGAAGATCAGGATCGACATGCCGTTGCCGACACCGCGATCGGTCACGAGCTCGCCCAGCCACATGATCACCGAAGTGCCCGCCGTCATCGTGATGACCATGGTGACGAGCGTGAAGACATCGTCGTTCAACAGGATGGGCAGGTTGTTGTTCGGGAACAGCTGTCCCGAACGCGCCAGCGCCACGAAAGCGGTCGACTGCAGAACGGCGAGACCGATCGTCAGATATCGCGTGTACTGCGTGATTTTCGCCGTACCGGACTGGCCCTCCTTCTTGAGGGCCTCCAGGCGCGGAATCACGACGGTCAGCAGCTGCAGGATGATGCTCGCCGTGATGTACGGCATGATGCCCAGGGCGAACACTGAAAGTTTCAGCAGCGCGCCACCGCTGAACAGCTGGACCATCCCGTAGATGTTGCCGCTGTCGCCCGCCTGCGCCTGCTCCAGCGCTTTACGGACGTTCTCGGAGTTGACACCCGGGGTCGGCAGCACCGAGCCAAGCCGGAACAGCGCGATGATGCCCAATGTGAAGAGCAGCTTCTTGCGCAGGTCAGGCGTCCGGAATGCCCGGGTAATCGCGGATAGCACGGTACCTCCTGCGCGCCTGTGACGCGATAAAGGTCGGCGATGACGCGAAGGCGTCCATCGGCATGTCTACTTGCGAATGATCGGCGGGACGGCGCCCGCGCTCAGCGAACTCTAACGCACTACGGGCGCGGAGGCTCATAACGAACCTCCGCGCCTCGCATTACGTGCCTAAAGCTCGGAAACCGAGCCCCCGGCCGCGGCGATCTTCTCCTTGGCCGAGGCGGAGAAGGCGTGCACCTTCACGTTCAACGCCACGGAGACCTCACCGGTTCCCAGCACCTTGACGAGCTGGTTCTTGCGGACCGCGCCCTTCGCGACCAGACCCTCGACGGTGACCTCGCCACCCTCGGGGTACAGCTCGCTGAGCTTGTCCAGGTTGACGACCTGGTAGGTCGTCTTGAACAGCGCGTTGCTGAAGCCCTTCAGCTTCGGCAGCCGCCGCTGGAGCGGGATCTGTCCACCCTCGAAACCGAGCGGGACAGTCGTACGCGACTTGGTGCCCTTCGTACCGCGACCGGCGGTCTTCCCCTTGGACGCCTCGCCACGGCCCTTGCGGGTCTTGGCCTTGTTGGCGCCGGGAGCCGGGCGCAGGTCGTGGAGCTTGAGCGGAGCGTTCTCAGGCATGACTAGTCGACCTCTTCCACCTCGACGAGGTGCGTCACCACGGCGACCATGCCCCGGATCTCCGGGCGGTCCTCCTTGACGACGACATCGCCGATTCGCTTCAGGCCCAGCGAGCGCAGCGAGTCACGCTGGTTCTGCTTGCCACCGATCTTCGATCGGACCTGGGTGATCTTCAGACGAGCCATTGACTAGCTCACCGCCTTCGCCGCGGCAGCGGCCTCGGCGAGCCCCTCGGCCCGAGCCTTCAGCATCGCCTTGGGCGCGACGTCCTCGATCGGCAGGCCACGGCGGGCGGCGATCTCCTCGGGCCGGCTGAGGCCCTTCAGAGCGGCCACGGTCGCGTGGACGATGTTGATCGGGTTGTCCGAGCCGAGCGACTTGGACAGCACGTCGTGGATCCCGGCGCACTCCAGGACCGCGCGCACCGGACCACCCGCGATGACACCGGTACCGGGCGAAGCCGGACGCAGGAGGACGACGCCGGCGGCTTCCTCGCCCTGCACGGTGTGCGGGATGGTGCCCTGGATGCGCGGCACCTTGAAGAAGTGCTTCTTGGCCTCCTCGACACCCTTGGCGATCGCCGCGGGCACCTCCTTGGCCTTGCCGTATCCGACACCGACCAGGCCGTTGCCGTCGCCGACGATGACCAGCGCGGTGAAGCTGAAGCGCCGACCACCCTTGACGACCTTGGCCACTCGGTTGATCTTTACCACGCGCTCGATGTACGAGACGCCCTTGTCTGCGGCGCCACCGCGGCGATCGTCACGACGGTCCCGCCGCTCGCCACCGCCGCTTGCGCCGCGACGCGGAGCTGCAGCCATCAGTGGTTCCTCTTCTCATTGCTCAGGGCCATTGGGTGCGTTGCGAACCCTCGGGACGGAGTCATCAGAACTCCAGCCCGCTTTCACGGGCACTGTCCGCGAGGGCCGCGATGCGTCCCGCGTAACGGTTGCCACCGCGGTCGAAAACGACGGCGGTGATCCCGGCGGTCTTGGCCCGCTGAGCGAGAAGCTCGCCGACCTTCTTCGCCTTGTCGGTCTTGTCACCCTCGGCGCCGCGGAGGGCGACGTCCATGGTGGACGCGCTCACCAGCGTGTGCCCCTGGGTGTCGTCGACGATCTGCACGAACAGGTGACGCGCCGACCGGTTGACGACCAGGCGCGGACGCTCCTGGGTGCCGAAGACGTTCTTCCGCACACGGCCATGCCGGCGGGCTCGCGAAATGGCGCGAGCGGCGGTGTGCTTGCCGTACTTCGCGGCCATTGCTACTTACCAGCCTTTCCGACCTTGCGGCGGATAACTTCGCCCTGGTAGCGAACGCCCTTACCCTTGTACGGGTCGGGCTTACGCAACTTACGAATGTTCGCGGCGACCTCGCCGACCTTCTGCTTGTCGATGCCGTCCACGTGGAACAGCGTCGGCTTCTCGACGCGGAAGGTGACGCCCTCGGGGGCATCCACGATCACCGGGTGGCTGAAGCCCAAAGAGAACTCCAGCTGCGTCGGGCCCTTGGCCTGAACGCGGTAACCGACACCGACGATCTCGAGCGTCTTGCTGTACCCCTGCGTCACACCGGACACCATGTTGGCGATCAGCGTGCGGGACAGGCCGTGCAGTGCGCGGACCTTGTTCTCGTCGTTGGGGCGGGTGACGGCGATATTGCCGTCCTCGGCCCGAGCCACCTCGATGGGCTCGGCGACCGTGTGAGAGAGCGTGCCCTTCGGGCCCTTGACCTGGACATCCCGGCCGTTGATGGTGATGTCAACACCACTCGGTACGGGGATGGGCAGCCGTCCGATTCTCGACATGCTGGATTCCTCCCCTCGTTACCAGACGTAGGCGAGGACTTCCCCGCCCACTCCACGCTTGCCGGCCTGCTTGTCGGTCATGAGGCCGCCGGACGTCGAAATGATCGCGACGCCCAGGCCGCCCAGAACGCGGGGCAGGTTGTCCTTCTTTGCATAGACCCGCAGACCGGGCTTGGATACCCGGCGCAGGCCCGCGAGCGAACGCTCACGGCTCGGCCCGAACTTCAGCTCCACCACAAGGTTCTTGCCGACCTTGGCGTCCTCGACGCTCCAGGCCTGGATGTAGCCCTCCTGCTGGAGGATCTCGGCGATGTGCGCCTTGATCTTCGAGTACGGCATGGTCACGGTGTCGTGATAGGCCGAGTTCGCGTTACGCAGACGCGTCAGCATGTCTGCGATCGGGTCGGTCATCGTCATGGCCGGTGGCCTTCCTCACCGTGGTTTCCACCTGCGAACCGTGTCTGCGACACGCGGTGGACCTACGGTGCGGTCGTGGACGCCTGAGGGCGTCCGGTTGATATGACTTCTTGAGTACGGCTGGCGCCGCGCGGGGCACGGTCCCGGCCCCGCGACAGGTCTACCAGCTCGACTTGGTGATGCCGGGCAGCTCGCCCCGGTGCGCCATCTCGCGGAAGCACACGCGGCAGAGCCCGAACTTGCGGTACACAGCGCGGGGACGGCCGCAGCGCGAGCACCGAGTGTACGCCCGGACCTCGAACTTCGCCTTACGCGCTGCCTTGACCTTGAGCGACGTCTTCGCCATGATCAGGCCTCCTTGAACGGGAATCCGAGGAGCTTCAGCAGCGCCCGGCCCTGGTCGTCGTTCGTTGCGGTGGTCACGACCGTGATGTCCATGCCCCGCTGCCGGTCGACCTTGTCCTGGTCGACCTCGTGGAACATGACCTGCTCGGTGAGTCCGAAGGTGTAGTTGCCGTTGCCGTCGAACTGCTTCGGCGAGAGGCCGCGGAAGTCACGGATACGCGGCAGCGCCAGCGACAGCAGCCGGTCCAGGAACTCCCACATGCGGTCGCCGCGCAGCGTCACGTGGGCGCCGATCGGCATGCCCTCACGCAGCTTGAACTGGGCGATGGACTTGCGGGCGCGAGCCACAGCCGGCTTCTGACCGGTGATCGCGGTGAGGTCGCGGACAGCGCCCTCGATGAGCTTGGAGTCGCGAGCGGCCTCGCCGACGCCCATGTTCACCTTGATCTTGGTGATGGTGGGCACCAGCATGATGTTCTCGATGCCGAACTCCTCGCGCAGCTTCGCGATGATCTCTTCGCGGTAGCGCTGCTTGAGACGCGGGATCGTGCGCTCTTCAGTCGTGGCGGTCATCAGTTGTCCTCACCCGTCTTGTCGGCCTTCTCCTCGGCCTTCTTCTCGGGCTTCTCGTCATCCTTGAGCTTCTTCACGTTGCTCACGTGGATGGGAGCCTCCATGGTCTGCACGCCGCCTTCCTTGGCGCCACGCGGGCCCTGGTGGGTCACCTTGGAGTGCTTCTTGACCAGGTTCACGCCCTCGACGACCACACGCTCATCGCGCGGGAAGGCGGCGATGATGCGGCCCTTGGCACCCTTGTCCTTACCGGCGATGACCTGGACGAGGTCACCCTTCTTCACATGCAGCTTCGGCATTTACAACACCTCCGGCGCGAGCGAGATGATGCGCATGAACTTCTTGTCGCGCAGCTCACGGCCGACGGGGCCGAAGATACGCGTGCCCCGGGGGTCACCGCTGTCCTTGATGATGACCGCGGCGTTCTCGTCGAAGCGGATGTAGGAGCCATCGGGACGGCGGCGCTCCTTGACGGTGCGCACCACGACAGCCTTGACAACGTCGCCCTTCTTCACGCCGCCGCCCGGGATGGCGTCCTTCACCGTCGCAACGATGATGTCGCCGATACCCGCGTAGCGCCGGCCAGAGCCACCGAGCACCCGGATGCAGAGGATCTCCTTGGCACCCGTGTTGTCGGCGACCTTGAGTCGCGACTCCTGCTGGATCACGTCAACTCCTGTTTGTCGCGCCGGTTCTCACCTGGAAGGTGAGCCTGGCGGAACCTGATGTGGTCTTGTTCCCCCGGCGACAGTTCTGTCGGTCGAGTCCGCCTCGCCTCGCACGCATCCCGTACGGCTTGCGCCGTACGGCCGTGCCCGGCTCCGCTGTCTCTCCCGCCCACCGCCGCCGCAGGCGGACCGGGCCCGAAATGGGCCCGACCCCTTGGACACCGTCATGGGGGGCGGTCGCCCACCCCCCACGAGGCGCGTTCTGTGCGGGCGGTTCCGCCGGTCCCCGCCCGGCCGGTACGGCTCTCGCCGTCCGTCCGAGCCCAGGCCCGGCGTCCCCTCCCTGGCTTACTTGGCCTTCTCGAGGATCTCCACGACCCGCCAGCGCTTGCTGGCGGACAGCGGCCGGGTCTCCATCAGGAGGACGCGGTCGCCGACGCCGCAGGTGTTCTGCTCGTCGTGAGCCTTGTACTTCGTCGTACGGCGGATGACCTTGCCGTACAGCGGGTGCTTGACGCGGTCCTCGACGACGACGACAACGGTCTTGTCCATCTTGTCGCTGACCACGAGGCCCTCGCGGGTCTTGCGGTAGTTCCGCACCGACTTCTCGGTTGTCTCAGTTGCCTCAGCCATCGCTCGACTCCTTCTCGACCGTGACGATTCCGAGCTCGCGCTCGCGCATCACGGTGTAGATACGGGCGATCTCGCGGCGGACGGCCCGCAGCCGCCCGTGGCTCTCCAACTGTCCGGTCGCCGCCTGGAAGCGGAGGTTGAACAGCTCCTCCTTGGCTTCCTTCAGCTTCTGGACCAGGACGTCCTGGTCCTCCACACGCAGCTCACCGGCGGTCAGGCCCTTAGCCATCACGCCTCACCCACTTCACGCTTAACGAACCGGCACTTCATGGGGAGCTTGTGCATCGCGCGCCGAAGGGCCTCGCGGGCCACCGGCTCGGCAACGCCCGAGAGCTCGAACATGACTCGACCGGGCTTGACATTGGCGATCCACCACTCCGGCGAACCCTTACCGGAACCCATGCGGGTCTCGGCCGGCTTCTTGGTGAGGGGACGGTCCGGGTAGATGTTGATCCACACCTTGCCGCCACGGCGGATGTGCCGGGTCATGGCGATACGAGCGGACTCGATCTGGCGGTTGGTCACGTAGGAGTGCTCAAGCGCCTGAATGCCGTACTCGCCGAACACGACCCTGGTGCCGCCCTTGGCGGCGCCGCTGCGGTCGGGCCGGTGCTGCTTACGGTGCTTGACCCTGCGCGGGATCAGCATGGTCAGCTCCCTTCAGCACCCGGCTGCTCCGCCGGGCCGGTCTCAGGGGCGGCCTGTGCGGCAGCCTCGGTTCTGGGGGCGCGGTCCGAACGGCCACCGGCGCCACGACGCGGACGGTCGCCGCCGCCACGACGCGGACGGTCACCGGCGCCGCCACGACGGTCGTCACGCTCGCGGCGCTGACCGGCGCGGGCACCTGCCGCGGCGGCCTCGCGCTCGGCGCGGCTCGTCGGGGCCTCACCCTTGTAGATCCACACCTTCACGCCGATGCGGCCGAAGGTGGTGCGGGCCTCGTAGAAGCCATAGTCGATGTCGGCGCGGAGCGTGTGCAGGGGCACGCGGCCCTCGCGGTAGAACTCCGAGCGGGACATCTCGGCGCCGCCAAGACGACCGGAGCACTGGACACGGATGCCCTTGGCGCCGCTCTTCATGGCGGACTGCATGGCCTTGCGCATGGCCCGGCGGAACGAGACGCGGCTGGACAGCTGCTCGGCCACGCCCTGCGCGACGAGCTGCGCGTCGATCTCGGGGTTCTTCACCTCGAGAATGTTCAGCTGGACCTGCTTCTTGGTCAGCTTCTCCAGGTCGCCGCGGATACGGTCGGCCTCCGCGCCGCGACGGCCGATGACGATGCCCGGCCGGGCGGTGTGGATGTCGACCTGGACGCGGTCGGTGGTGCGCTCGATCTCGACCTTGGAGATGCCGGCCCGCTCCATGCCCTTCTGCAGCATGCGACGGATCGCCACGTCCTCGGCGACGTACGACTTGTAGAGCTTGTCGGCGTACCACCGGCTCTTGAAGTCGGTCGTGATGCCGAGGCGGAACCCGTGCGGGTTAACCTTCTGGCCCACTAGCGGGTCCTTCCCTTCGGCTCGCGGGACTCCACAATCACGGTGATGTGGCTCGTCCGCTTGTTGATCCGATAGGCACGACCCTGGGCACGGGGACGGAACCGCTTCAGCGTCGGTCCCTCGTCCACCCACGCGCGGCTCACGAAGAGCGTCTCACGGTCGAGCTTGAAATTGTGCTCCGCGTTCGCGATCGCGCTCGAGAGCACCTTGTAAACGGTCTCGCTCGCCGCCTGGGGAGCGAACTGCAGCACGGCCTGCGCCTCCGAAGCGGGCAGCCCGCGAATGAGGTCCACCACACGGCGGGCCTTCCGGGGCGTGTGGCGCGCGTACCGCGCCTGTGCCCTGGCTTCCATCGCTGTCTCCTCTGATGCTTACTTGAAGGCGCTTACCGCCGGCTGCGGCGGTCTTCCTTGACGTGGCTGCGGAACGTCCGCGTGGGAGCGAACTCACCGAGCTTGTGACCGATCATCGACTCGGTGACGAACACCGGGACGTGCTTGCGGCCGTCGTGCACGGCGATCGTGTGACCCAGCATGTCGGGCACGATCATGGAGCGCCGCGACCACGTCTTGATGACGTTCTTGGTGCCCTTCTCGTTTTGAACATCCACCTTCTTCTGAAGGTGATCGTCCACGAAGGGACCCTTCTTAAGGCTACGTGGCATTTCGGCTGCTCCTACCGCTTCTTCCTCTTGCTCCGACGACGGATGATCAGCCGGTCGCTGGCCTTGTTCGCCTGGCGGGTACGGCCCTCGGGCTTGCCCTTCGGGTTCACCGGGTGGCGACCACCGGAGGTCTTGCCCTCACCACCACCGTGCGGGTGGTCGACCGGGTTCATGGCGACACCGCGGACCGTGGGGCGCTTGCCCTTCCAACGGTTACGGCCGGCCTTACCGATGTTGATGTTGGCCTGCTCGGCGTTGCCCACCTGGCCGATACTGGCCCGGCAGCGGACGTCGACCTGGCGCATTTCGCCGGACGGCATACGCAGCGTGGCGTAGGTGCCCTCCTTGGCGAGCAGCTGGATCTGCGCGCCGGCGCTACGGCCGAGCTTCGCGCCACCACCCGGACGGAGCTCCACCGCGTGGATGAAGGTACCGGTCGGGATGTTGCGCAGGGGCAGGCAGTTGCCCGGCTTGATGTCGGCGCCAGGGCCGTTCTCGATACGGTCCCCCTGCTTGAGGCCGGTCGGCGCGAGGATGTAGCGCTTCTCGCCGTCGGCGTAGTGCAGCAGCGCGATACGGGAGGTCCGGTTCGGGTCGTACTCGATGTGAGCGACCTTGGCGGGGATCCCGTCCTTGTCGTGGCGGCGGAAGTCGATGATCCGGTAGGCGCGCTTGTGCCCGCCACCCTGGTGCCGGGCGGTGACCCGGCCGTGGACGTTACGGCCGCCCTTGCTGTGCAGGGGAGCAAGCAGCGACTTCTCCGGCCGGCTGCGCGTGATCTCGGCGAAGTCCGAGACGCTCGCGCCGCGGCGACCCGGGGTCGTCGGCTTGTACTTACGGATGCCCATCTTTTTCGTTCATCCTTCGTCGGTTCATACCGGTCGGAGTCCGCCTCACGGCGGTCTCCCCGGTGCTAACTACGTGGATCGGGTGCCCGGTGCCGAACCTTGGTCGGTACGGCAGGGCACCCTCTCCTTACGCGGCGGATCTTCAGCCGATCTGGCCGAAGATGTCGATCCGGTCGCCCTCGGCCAGGCTCACAATCGCGCGCTTGGTGTCGGGACGCTGACCGAAACCCGTCCGGGTCCGCTTGCGCTTGCCCTGGCGGTTGATCGTGTTCACACTGGTGACCTTGACGCCGAAGATCTGCTCGACGGCGATCTTCACCTGCGTCTTGTTGGCACCCTTGCGCACCAGGAACGTGTACTTGTTGTGCTCATCGATCAGGCCGTAGCTCTTCTCGGAGACGATCGGCTTGAGGATGATGTCGCGCGGGTCGGCGATCTTCTCCATCAGGCCTCTTCCTTCCCGCTCTTCGTGAGCCGCGCCACGACCTGGTCGTAGGCCTCCTGAGTGAAGACCACGTCGTCGTAGCACAGGACGTCGTAGGTGTTGAGCTGCCCGGCGTCCAGCAGGTGGACCTCGGGAGCGTTGCGCAGGCTGAGCCAGGTCAGCTCGTCGTTCTCGTCGACCACGACGAGGACGCTGCGAGCCTGCGTGATCTTGCGGAGCGCCTCGAGAGCGACCTTGGTCTTGGGCGTCTCACCCGTGACCAGAGCGCTCACGACGTGCAACCGGCCGACGGTCGCCCGGTCGGACAGGGCACCGCGCAGGGCGGCGGCCTTCATCTTCTTGGGCGTCCGCTGCTCGTACGAGCGCGGCTGCGGACCGTGGACGACGCCACCGCCCGCGAACTGCGGAGCACGGGTCGAACCCTGACGGGCGCGGCCGGTGCCCTTCTGGCGGTACGGCTTCTTGCCGCCACCGCGCACGTCACCACGGGTCTTGGTCGCGTGGGTGCCCTGCCGGCGAGCGGCGAGCTGGGCGACGACGACCTGGTGGATCAGCGGAATGTTGACCTTGGCGCCGAAGATCTCCTCCGGCAGGTCGACGGTGCCCGCCTTGGCACCGCTGGCGTCGAGGACGTCAATGCTCGTCACTTCGCAGCCCCCTTCTTGGCAGCGGTGCGGATGAGGACCAGGCTGCCGTTGGCGCCGGGGATCGCACCCTTGATCAGGATGAGGCCCTTCTCGGCGTCCACGGCGTGGACCTTCAGGCTCTGGATGGTGGTACGGGCGTTGCCCATACGGCCGGCCATGCGCAGGCCCTTGAAGACGCGACCCGGGGTGGCGCAACCGCCGATGGAGCCCGGGGAGCGGTGCTTGCGCTGGGTACCGTGCGAAGCGCTCAGACCACGGAAGTTGTGGCGCTTCATGACACCCGCGAAGCCCTTGCCCTTGCTCTTGCCCGTCACGTCGACGTGCTGCCCGGCCTCGAAGGTGTCCGCGAGGACCTCCTGGCCGATGGTGTACTCGGAGGCGTCCTCAGTGCGGACCTCGACGAAGTACCGGCGCGGGGTGATGTCGTGCTTGCGCAGGTAGTCGCCGAGCGGCTTGTTGACCTTGCGCGGGTCGACCTGCCCGTAACCGAGCTGAACGGCGGAGTAGCCGTCCTTCTCCGGCGTGCGGACCCTGGTGACCACGCACGGACCGGCCTCGACCACGGTGACCGGGACGATCCGGTTCGCCTCATCGAAGACCTGGGTCATGCCGAGCTTCTTGCCCAGGACGCCCTTGATCTGCTTAGCCATGTCAGTGCGTTCCCTCAGAGCTTGATCGAGATGTCGACGCCGGCGGGGAGGTCGAGTCGCATGAGCGAGTCGACGGTCTTCGGCGTCGGGTCGATGATGTCAATCAGCCGCTTGTGCGTACGCATCTCAAAGTGCTCGCGGCTGTCCTTGTACTTGTGCGGCGACCGGATGACGCAGTACACGTTCTTCTCGGTCGGCAGCGGCACCGGGCCAGCGACCTTGGCGCCGGTCCGCGTCACCGTCTCGACGATCTTCTTGGCCGAGCTGTCGATGACCTCGTGGTCATACGCCTTAAGCCGGATGCGGATCTTCTGTCCCGCCATAATGGCCTCGGTGTCCTTCGCTGTCGTCCTATTAAGCTTCGTGCGGCCTATTGCCGCTTGTTGTCCCACGTAACAGACAGTCCGGACCAGGTCCGTTCTTCCGTGATCCGGCAGTCGTTTCGGTCACATTCCGGCCGAAACGGCTGCGAGATCACGGTCGGGTCTTCCGTGGGGGGCGGGGAGCCGGGTGGCTCCCCTCGTGGATCGGCGGTCAGGCCCTCGTGCGGGCCCGACCGCCGCCCCGCGATCGTACTACTTGATGATCTTCGTCACGCGGCCGGCGCCGACGGTGCGGCCACCCTCGCGGATCGCGAACTTGAGGCCGTCCTCCATCGCGATCGGCTGGATGAGCTGGACGGTCATCTCGGTGTTGTCACCGGGCATGACCATCTCGGTGCCCTCCGGCAGGTTCACGACACCGGTCACGTCAGTGGTCCGGAAGTAGAACTGCGGACGGTAGTTGTTGAAGAACGGCGTGTGGCGGCCGCCCTCGTCCTTGGACAGGATGTAGACCTGCGCCTCGAACTCGGTGTGCGGGGTCGTGGTGCCCGGCTTGATGATGCACTGGCCGCGCTCGACGTCCTCGCGCTTGATGCCGCGCAGGAGCAGACCGACGTTGTCACCGGCCTGACCCTCGTCAAGGAGCTTGCGGAACATCTCGACGCCGGTGACGGTCGTCGTGGTGCCCTTCTCCTTGATGCCGATGATGTCGACGGTCTCGTTGACCTTGACGACGCCGCGCTCGATACGGCCGGTGACGACGGTGCCGCGACCGGTGATCGAGAACACGTCCTCGATCGGCATCAGGAACGGCTTGTCGGTGTCACGGACCGGCTGGGGAACGTTGTCGTCGACAGCGGTCATCAGCTCGATGATCGCGTCGCCCCACTTCTCGTCACCCTCGAGCGCCTTCAGCGCCGAGACGCGGACGACCGGCAGGTCGTCGCCCGGGAACTCCTGGGCGGAGAGCAGCTCGCGGACCTCGAGCTCGACGAGCTCCAGGATCTCCTCGTCGTCGACCATGTCAGCCTTGTTCAGGGCGACGACGATGTAGGGTACGCCGACCTGGCGGGCCAGGAGGACGTGCTCCTTGGTCTGCGGCATCGGGCCGTCGGTGGCGGCGACCACGAGGATCGCGCCGTCCATCTGGGCCGCACCGGTGATCATGTTCTTCACGTAGTCGGCGTGACCGGGGCAGTCCACGTGGGCGTAGTGGCGCTTCTCGGTCTGGTACTCGACGTGCGCGATGGAGATGGTGATTCCGCGAGCCTTCTCCTCAGGCGCCTTGTCGATCTTGTCGAACGGGGTCGCCTCGTTGAGCTGCGGGAAACGGTCGTGAAGCACCTTGGTGATCGCCGCGGTCAGAGTGGTCTTGCCGTGGTCGATGTGCCCAATGGTGCCGATGTTCACGTGCGGCTTGTTCCGCTCGAACTTGGCCTTGGCCACTGGTCTGTCTCCTTAGAGATTCTGACTTGACTTTCGTCTTCTAACTGAGGCTCTGTACGGCGGGGCACCACGCGTGCGCCCCGCCCCACACTGGGAGGCTGATCGGGTCCCGATCGGAATCCGACCCGCCCCGAGCCCCTCCGGCCGCCGGCGCGAGGCGCCTGGCCGGAGCGGTTCGGAACTTATTCGCCCCGAGCCTTCGCGACGATCTCCTTGGCGATGCCCGGGGGCACCTCCGCGTAGGAGTCGAACTGCATGCTGTACACGGCCCGGCCCTGGGTCTTGCTGCGCAGGTCACCCACGTAGCCGAACATCTCTGACAGCGGGACGAGGGCCTTGATGACCTTGGCCCCGGTCCGGTCTTCCATCGCCTGGATCTGTCCGCGGCGACCGTTGAGGTCACCGATGACGTCACCCATGTAGTCCTCGGGCGTGGTGACCTCAACGGCCATCATCGGCTCGAGGATTACGGCGTCCGCCTTACGAGCGGCCTCCTTGAAGGCCATCGAACCGGCGATCTTGAAAGCCATTTCGGACGAGTCGACCTCGTGGAAGGCGCCGTCCTGCAGCGTCACCTTCACGCCGACCATCGGGTAGCCGGCGAGGACACCGAACTCAGCGGCCTCCTGGGCGCCCGCGTCGACCGACGGGATGTACTCCCGCGGGATGCGGCCACCGCTGACCTTGTTCTGGAACTCGTAGCCGTCGTTGCCGTCGCCCAACGGCTCCAGGTCGATGATGACGCGCGCGAACTGACCGGAACCACCGGTCTGCTTCTTGTGCGTGTACTCGACCTTCGCCACCTTGCGGCGGATGGTCTCGCGGTAGGCGACCTGCGGACGGCCGACGTTGGCCTCGACCTTGAACTCGCGACGCATCCGGTCGACGAGGATCTCCAGGTGAAGCTCGCCCATGCCCCAGATGACCGTCTGCCCGGTCTCCTCGTCCCGACGGACCTGGAAGGACGGGTCCTCCTCGGCCAGCCGCTGGATCGCGGTGCTGAGCTTCTCCTGGTCACCCTTGGTCTTCGGCTCGATCGCCACGTTGATGACCGGGGCCGGGAAGGTCATGGACTCCAGGACGACCGGGTTCGCCGGGTCGCACAGGGTGTCACCGGTGGTGGTGTCCTTCAGACCCATCACGGCGACGATCTGACCGGCGGTCGCGGACGCGCGCTCCTCGCGCTTGTTCGCGTGCATCTGGTAGATCTTGCCGATCCGCTCCTTCTTGCCCTTCACCGAGTTGATCACACCGGTGCCGGTCTCGAGCGTGCCCGAGTAGATGCGGATGTAGGTGAGACGGCCCAGGTGCTGGTCGCTCATGATCTTGAAGGCCAGCGCGGAGAACGGCTCGTTGGCGTCCGCGTGCCGCTCCACGACCTCCTCCTCGTTGCCGACCGCGTGTCCCTCGAAGGCGGGGATGTCGGTCGGCGCGGGGAGGTAGGCGACGATCGCGTCGAGCAGGGGCTGAACACCCTTGTTCTTGAACGCGGTGCCGCACAGGACCGGGTTGAGCGTGCTCGACAGGGTCGCACGACGGATCGCGGCGACGAGCTGCTCCTCGGAGGGCTCGACGCCCTCGAGGTACAGCTCCATGAGCTCCTCGTCGTTCTCCGAGACGGTCTCGATGAGCTTGTCGCGCCACTCGCGGGCCACGTCGGCGTGGTCGGCCGGGATGTCGACGACGTCGTACATCTCGCCCTTGGCCGCCTCGGCCGGGTAGAGCAGACCCTTCATCTTGACCAGGTCGATGACGCCCTTGAAGTCGGCCTCAACGCCCCACGGAAGCTGGATGACCAGCGGCGTGGCACCGAGACGCGACACGATCATGTCGACGCAACGGTGGAACTCCGCGCCCACCCGGTCCATCTTGTTGACGAAGCAGATCCGCGGAACGCCATACCGGTCGGCCTGCCGCCAGACGGTCTCCGACTGCGGCTCGACACCGGCGACGGCGTCGAAGACGGCTACGGCACCGTCGAGGACGCGCAGTGAGCGCTCCACTTCGACGGTGAAGTCCACGTGACCGGGCGTGTCGATGATGTTGATCGTGTGATCAAGCCAGCTACAGGTCGTCGCGGCAGACGTGATCGTGATGCCGCGCTCCTGCTCCTGCTCCATCCAGTCCATCGTGGCTGCGCCGTCGTGGACCTCACCGATCTTGTAGTTGATGCCGGTGTAGAACAGGATGCGCTCAGTCGTGGTGGTCTTGCCCGCGTCGATATGGGCCATGATCCCGATGTTGCGGACCTTGGCCAGTTCAAGAGCGGTCGTGGTGGCCACTGCTCTGCGTCCTTAACTCGTCGTGGGTGCCACTACCAGCGGTAGTGGGCGAAGGCCTTGTTGGACTCGGCCATCTTGTGCGTGTCCTCGCGCCGCTTCACGCTGGCGCCAAGGCCGTTGCTGGCGTCGAGAAGCTCGTTCATGAGCCGCTCGGTCATGGTCTTCTCGCGGCGCGCCCGGGAGTACTGGACCAGCCAGCGGAGAGCCAGGGTGGTGCTGCGCGCGGCACGCACCTCGACCGGCACCTGGTAGGTGGCGCCACCGACCCGGCGGCTGCGCACCTCCAGGGTGGGCTTGACGTTGTCGAGCGCACGCTTGAGGGTGACGACCGGGTCGTTACCGGTCTTGTCCTTGCAGCCCTCAAGGGCGCCGTACACGATCGACTGCGCGATGGAGCGCTTGCCGTCCAGGAGAACCTTGTTGATCAAGGCGGTCACCAACGGCGAGTTGTGCACCGGGTCAGCGACCAGCTGGCGGCGACCAGGGGAACCCTTGCGCGGCATGTCAGCTCTTCTCCTTCTTAGCGCCGTAGCGGCTGCGGGCCTGCTTGCGGTTGCGGACACCCTGGGTGTCCAGCGAGCCGCGGATGATCTTGTAGCGAACACCCGGCAGGTCCTTCACACGACCGCCACGCACGAGCACGATCGAGTGCTCCTGAAGGTTGTGACCGACACCAGGGATGTAGGCCGTGACCTCGATGCCGTTGGTGAGCCGAACACGCGCGACCTTGCGCAGCGCCGAGTTGGGCTTCTTGGGGGTCGTGGTGTAAACGCGGGTGCAAACGCCGCGCCGCTGAGGGCTGCCCTTGAGGGCAGGAGTCTTGGTCTTACTGACCTTGTCCTGCCGGCCCTTGCGGACCAACTGCTGAATCGTGGGCACCGCGTCTCCGTTTCGTGCCTAGCCGGTGATACGTGAATCCCGGTCGGACAAACCGTCCTGGCACACCGCGGCCCGCTGACGCGAACCTCTCAGTGCCCGGCTCGGCAACCGTCCAGGTTGTTCTTTCGCAGGTACTGCCGGTGTCATGACCTGCTGGTTTTACCTCCCCTTCGACCCACGCGCTCGGGCGTGTCGCGCACTTGCCGCACCACACCCGGGCGGACCCGGTCGATCTGGAGGAGTCCTGCGGCGCTCGCCGCCCTCCCCGAAGCCGGGAACGGCCCTCCAAGCGCACGCATGCGAGCCCATGAACCATGGGCACGAAGGAAAAGACTACCCAGCCCCTTGCAACACGTCAAAACGGATGCGGCGGGGTGCGCCGTGATTCGTGTCATGGTTCGCGCGGCCCGCTCTGATGCGGGTCACTACAAGCTCGGAGCGAGTATACCCGGACAGCGGGGTCTTCCGGCCATTTCCGCTGATCCGGACGAACTCGCGGCGTGCCGCGTCCGCTCCCCCACACCGGCCACCGTCGTGGACCGAACCGCCTCCGACCGCCGTGGACCGCCCTCAGGCCCGCGCACGCGGAAGCGCCCGGCACCTGGGCCTCCAGGTGCCGGGCGCTTCCGTTGTGGACTAGCGGCCGTACTGGCCGAAGTCGTACTCCTCCAGCGGCACAGCCTCGCCGCTGCCGGAGCCGAAGGTGTACTCCGCGGCGGAACCGTCGTAACCACCGACCGTGTACATCGCGGCCTTGGCCTCCTCGGTCGGCTCGACTCGGATGTTGCGGTACTGGGGCATGCCCGTACCGGCCGGGATGAGCTTACCGATGATGACGTTCTCCTTGAGGCCGAGCAGCGAGTCCGACTTGGCGTGGATCGCCGCGTCGGTGAGCACTCGCGTCGTCTCCTGGAAGGACGCCGCCGACAGCCACGACTCGGTGGCCAGCGAGGCCTTCGTGATGCCCATCAGGACCGGACGGCCGGAGGCCGGCTGGCCACCCTCCGCCACGGTCTCCCTGTTGAGCACCTCGAACCGCGGCCGCTCGACGAGCTCGCCGGGCAGCAGCTCGGTGTCGCCCGACTCCAGCACGTTCACCCGCTTGAGCATCTGGCGGACGATGACCTCGATGTGCTTGTCGTGGATCGACACGCCCTGCGAGCGGTACACCTGCTGGACCTCGTCCACCAGGTGGAGCTGCACCGCGCGCGGGCCGAGGATGCGCAGGACCTCGTTCGGGTTGCGCGCACCCGCGATCAGCAGCTGACCGACGTCCACGTGCTGACCCTCGGAGACCAGCAGCCGCGACCGCATCGACACCGGGTAGGCGATCTCGTCGGAGCCGTCGTCCGGAGTGATGACGATCTTGCGGGTCTTGTCGGTCTCGTCGATCCTGACGCGGCCGGTGACCTCGCTGATCGGGGCGACACCCTTGGGGACGCGCGCCTCGAACAGCTCCTGGACACGCGGCAGACCGTGGGTGATGTCCGCACCCGCCACACCACCGGTGTGGAAAGTACGCATGGTCAGCTGGGTGCCGGGCTCACCGATCGACTGGGCGGCGATGATGCCGACGGCCTCGCCGACGTCGACCAGCTTGCCGGTGGCCAGCGAACGGCCGTAGCAGGTGGCGCAGACACCGATCTTGGCCTCGCACACCAGGGTGCTGCGGGTCCTGACCGTCTCGACCCCGGCAGCGACGAGCGCGCTGACCACGGCGTCGTTGATGTCAACGCCGGCCGTGGCGACGAGCTTGCCGTCCACCTCGACGTCCTCGGCCAGGATGCGACCGTGCACGTTGCTCTCGGCGTTCTCGGCCTTGACCAGGTTGCCCTGGGAGTCCCGCTCGCCGACGTGCAGCGGGACCGCGCGGTCGGTGCCGCAGTCGATCTCGCGGACGATGACGTCCTGGGCCACGTCGACCAGACGACGGGTCAGGTAACCGGAGTCGGCGGTCCGCAGCGCGGTGTCCGCCAGACCCTTCCGCTGGCCGTGCGTGGAGATGAAGTACTCCAGCACCGACAGGCCCTCACGGAACGAGGACTTGATCGGCCGCGGGATGGTCTCACCCTTGGTGTTGGACACCAGACCACGGATGCCGGCGATCTGCCGGACCTGCATCTTGTTACCGCGGGCGCCGGAGTTGACCATCATCCAGACCGGGTTCGTCGCCGGGAACGCGTTGACCATGTCGGTCTCGACGTCCGCGGTGGCGTGGGTCCAGATCTCGATGAGCTCCTGACGACGCTCCTCGTCCGTGATCAGACCGCGGTCGTACTCACGCTGGACCTTGTCCGCGCGCCTCTCGTACGACTCCATGATCGTGGCCTTGTTCGGCGGGGCGACGACGTCCTCGATCGAGATGGTGACACCGGCGCGGGTGGCCCAGTGGAAGCCCGTGTCCTTCAGCGCGTCCAGCGCCTGCGCGACCTCGACCTTCGGGTACCGCTCGGCCAGCTCGTTGACGATCGCCGAGAGCTGCTTCTTGCCGACCTGGTAGTTCACGAAGGGGTAGTTGTCGGGCAGCGTCTGGTTGAACAGGCACCGGCCGAGCGTGGTCTCCAGACGGATCGGCTGACCCGCCTCCCAGCCCTCGGGCGCCTCCCAGCCGCGCGGCGGCGGGACGTCCTTCAGACGCACCTGGATCTTGGCCTGCGTGTCCAGCTCGCGGCGGTCGAACGCCATGAGCGCCTCCGCGACGGAGGCGAACACGCGACCCTCACCCTCGGCGCCGTCCTTCTGGGTGGTCAGCCAGTACAGACCGATGACCATGTCCTGGGTGGGCATCGTCACCGGCTTGCCGTCGGCCGGCTTGAGGATGTTGTTGGTCGAGAGCATCAGGATGCGTGCCTCGGCCTGGGCCTCGGCCGACAGCGGCAGGTGCACGGCCATCTGGTCACCGTCGAAGTCCGCGTTGAACGCGGTGCAGACGAGCGGGTGGATCTGGATGGCCTTGCCCTCGACCAGCTGCGGCTCGAAGGCCTGGATGCCCAGGCGGTGCAGGGTCGGTGCGCGGTTGAGCAGTACCGGGTGCTCGGTGATGACCTCTTCGAGCACGTCCCACACGACCGGGCGGGCCCGCTCGACCATCCGCTTGGCCGACTTGATGTTCTGCGCGTGGTTCAGATCGACCAGGCGCTTCATCACGAACGGCTTGAACAGCTCCAGGGCCATCTGCTTGGGCAGACCACACTGGTGCAGCTTCAGCTGCGGGCCGACGACGATGACCGAACGGCCGGAGTAGTCGACACGCTTACCGAGCAGGTTCTGGCGGAAGCGTCCCTGCTTACCCTTCAGCATGTCGCTGAGGGACTTCAGGGGACGGTTGCCGGGACCCGTGACCGGACGACCACGGCGGCCGTTGTCGAACAGCGCGTCGACGGCCTCCTGGAGCATCCGCTTCTCGTTGTTCACGATGATCTCGGGCGCGCCGAGGTCGAGCAGCCGCTTGAGGCGGTTGTTCCGGTTGATGACCCGGCGGTACAGGTCGTTCAGGTCGGAGGTCGCGAACCGGCCACCGTCGAGCTGCACCATGGGGCGCAGGTCCGGCGGGATGACCGGGATGCAGTCCAGAACCATGCCGCTGGGCGAGTTCCGCGTGTTGAGGAACGCCGCCACGACCTTGAGCCGCTTGAGGGCACGAGCCTTCTTCTGGCCCTTGCCGCTGCGGATGGTCTCGCGCAGGTTCTCGGCCTCCGCGTCCAGGTCGAAGCTGTTCAGCCGCTCCTGGATCGCCTGGGCGCCCATGCCGCCACGGAAGTAGCGGCCGAACCGGTCGCGCATCTCGCGGTAGAGCAGTTCGTCGCCCTCCAGGTCCTGGACCTTGAGGTTCTTGAACCGGCTCCACACCTCGTCGAGGCGGTCCAGCTCACGCTGGGCGCGGTCGCGCAGCTGCCGCATCTCGCGGTCGGCGCCCTCACGCACCTTGCGCCGCGCGTCCCCCTTGGCACCGGCGGCCTCGAGCTCGGCCAGGTCGGCCTCGAGCTTCTTCTGCCTGGCCTCGATGTCCGCGTCACGGCGCTGCTCGACGTGCTGCCGCTCGACGGAGATCTTGGCCTCCAGCGACGGCAGATCACGGTCGCGCGTCTCCGCGTCGACGTGCGTGATCATGTAGGCCGCGAAGTAGATGACCTTCTCCAGGTCCTTCGGGGCCAGGTCGAGCAGGTAGCCGAGACGCGAGGGAACACCCTTGAAGTACCAGATGTGGGTGACCGGAGCGGCCAGCTCGATGTGGCCCATCCGCTCACGACGCACCTTGGCCCGGGTCACCTCGACGCCACAGCGCTCACAGATGATGCCCTTGAACCGGACACGCTTGTACTTACCGCAGTAGCACTCCCAGTCCCGGGTCGGACCGAAGATCTTCTCGCAGAAGAGTCCGTCCTTTTCCGGCTTGAGAGTCCGGTAGTTGATCGTCTCTGGCTTCTTCACCTCGCCGTGCGACCACTGACGGATGTCGTCAGCCGTCGCAAGGCCGATTCGCAGTTCGTCGAAGAAGTTGACGTCTAGCACTTTTGATCCCCTCAGCTTCTAGATCAGACCTCTTCGACACTGCTCGGCTCACGCCGGGACAGGTCGATGCCGAGTTCTTCAGCGGCACGGAAGACGTCCTCGTCGGTGTCCCGCATCTCGATCGACATGCCGTCGCTCGACAGGACCTCGACGTTGAGGCAGAGCGACTGCATTTCCTTGATGAGGACCTTGAACGACTCGGGGATGCCCGGCTCGGGGATGTTCTCGCCCTTGACGATGGCTTCGTAGACCTTCACGCGGCCGAGAACGTCGTCCGATTTGATCGTCAGCAGCTCCTGGAGCGCGTACGCGGCGCCGTAGGCCTCGAGGGCCCACACCTCCATCTCACCGAAGCGCTGGCCACCGAACTGGGCCTTACCGCCGAGCGGCTGCTGGGTGATCATGGAGTACGGACCGGTCGAACGCGCGTGGATCTTGTCGTCGACCAGGTGGAGCAGCTTCAGGATGTAGATGTAGCCGACCGAGATCGGGTGCGGGAACGGCTCGCCGGAGCGGCCGTCGAACAGCCGCGCCTTGCCGTTCTCGCCGACCATGCGGGAGCCGTCCCTGTTGACCAGGGTGTTGCTCAGCAGGCCGACGATCTCCTCCTCGTGGGCGCCGTCGAACACCGGGGTGGCGACGTTGGTACGCGGCTCGACGGTGCCGAGACCCTTGTCACGCAGCCTCTCGGCCCAGGCCTCCTGCACGCCGGTGACGTCCCAGCCTCTGGCGGCTATCCACCCGAGGTGCGTCTCCAGCACCTGGCCGACGTTCATTCGTCCCGGAACACCCAGCGGGTTCAGGACGATGTCGACCGGGGTGCCGTCCTCAAGGAACGGCATGTCCTCCACCGGGAGGATCTTGGAGATGACGCCCTTGTTGCCGTGACGACCGGCCAGCTTGTCACCATCGGTGATCTTGCGCTTCTGGGCCACGTACACGCGGACCAGCTCGTTCACGCCGGGCGGGAGCTCGTCGCCCTCCTCACGCGAGAACACGCGGACGCCGATGACCTTGCCGGACTCGCCGTGCGGCACCTTCAGCGAGGTGTCACGCACC